>JAMOMS010000226.1 GCA_027067015.1 Campylobacterales bacterium
GGTTGGAAAGTCAGGTTGCCTTCCGCCCCGCGGTAGTGGACGTTTTGGCCAAGTATCCGTAGATTCGCCTCTTGGGTAGCCGTATCAAAATAACCCTCCACTTTGCCGTTGTCAAGAAAACGGAAAGGGGCGAAGCGCACGGCGGTGGTGTTGGCGTCGGGCAGGAGGATACGGGAGGGACGCCGCTGGATAAATCGGCGCTCGTCAAAGGCGACATCATAGCGCGAAAGGGTGAGGGTATGGCCTTTTAGATAACCGTTGAGGCGCGATTGCAAGCCGTAATGCATGGTCTGTGCGTCACCGCGCAGGGTATACCAGGGTAGGCGTATGTCAAACCCCAGCCGTAGAGTCTTCTCCTTTTTGAGGTTGACGGTGGCAAAGAGCTCGGCGTCAAAGGGGGTGTCGCCCAGACCCGTCTGCCGTAACAGCTCGGCTATGGAGAGGATGTGGGTTTGGGCCTTGAGGGTCAGGTTGCCGGCATTGGCGGTGCCGGAGAGGTTGAGCTTGAGCGATCCCACGTTGGCCCAGCCGGTCAGGTTTTTTTTCTGCTCAAAGAGGGTGACGAGGTTCTCTTTTTGAATCAGGTTAAGGTTTTTCTGCTCAGGGGTAAGGTAGACAAACAGGTGCGCCGTGTGGCGAAAAGGGGCGGGCAGTTTTTGCCAGAAGCCGCCAACGGGCTGACGCGGGCTGAGTTGACCGATAAGCAGAAGGCGGTTGTCGTTGTACCGGGTGTTGAGCTGGAGGTTAGTGGCGCGCCCTTTAAGCGAAATATCGGCGGTGACGGCGGGGGCGGACTTGGTGTGTATGAGCGCGTCGGCATGGAGGGCGAGGGTGTTTTCTGACACCAGCGCGGGAAGGTAGGGGCCGTAAAGGTTTGGGGTGAGGTTGGCGTCGGCGGTGAGGGTGAAACGGTTGTAGTTAAGGCCATAGATTTTAAGATTCAGTGGGCCCGCGCTTATATTACCGACCAGGCTTTCCTTGTTACCCGCCAGTTCTAACCAAGCGGTTTGAAAAGGGAGTGAAAGCGGTGCCAAAAGGTGCATCTTGGCTTGTGTGGCAAAGGCGAGATCGGGGGTAATAGTGAGGTTCTGATCTATCGCCGCGCTCCCTTTGGGGCCGGTAACCTGCCAACGGGTGGTTACATCCGCATAATTTTGCGTAAGGTGGTAAACGCCTTTGAGTTTTTGGATACGTATACTCAGGTTGTCCTCAGCCAGTCGCAGGGGGGTAGGTTGCGTGAGAGAAAAGGTCAGCTCGTTTTGATGCCATGCCAGACGCCAGCCCCATTGCCGTGGCGGGGTTTTCAGGGTTTTGGCCAAGGTTTGGGTTAAAGCGTGGGAGAGTCGGAATCGGCCGTGAAGACGCAGATGTTTTTTTCGGTAATCACCTTTGGCTTTTAAATATCCCTCTTTGAGGATGATGCCCGCTTGCAGGGAGGCGACCTCTATATCATCGTCGCCGTGCCAGGTTAATCCGTCCGCTTCAAGGTTGCCTAAAAAACGGCGGGTTTGGGTGCGGATGTCGGCGTGACGGATAATAAGGCGCTCCAGCACGGGGGTAAAAGGGAGGTTCAAAGAGCTGTTGCCGTCGCCGGATGAGGCGGGCAGGGCGGTCAGGTCGACAACGGGGGCATCCAACTCCAAAAGCGCAAGGCGCGGCACGGGGGAGAGGAGCTTGAAAAGGTTGTAACGAAGTGTGAGGCGTTTGGCGTGAAAGAGCTTGCCGTAGCGGGGTTGGGTGACGGTTATGCCGTAGAGTAGTGAGCCTTCAATATGGCGGTAGGAGAGTTGCGGCGGCAAAGGAAGACGTGAGACAATCAGCGGCAGGGTGCCGGGGTGGGCCAGCAGGAGGAGCATAAAGGTCAATATAAGGGCCAGAAACTGAAGAAGATGGGCCAAAAAGAGGTGGAGCCGGCGCATCAGAAGAGCTCCCCGATATGAAAGTGCAGGGCGTATTGGGAAGGATCGTCTATGTTAAGGCCAAAATCCAGACCGATGGGGCCGATGGGCGAGAGGTAACGCAGACCCGCTCCCACGGCGGTGTAGACGGTGCCAAAATCAGGGCTGGCATCCTGTCCCAGAACCGTGGCGTCCACAAAGAGAACCCCCCTCAGGCTATGAGGAAGGTTATGGCGCCACTCCAGGGAGGACTCCGCCACGCTAAAACCGCCTATCGGGTCGCCGTTACGGTTTTTGGGGCCGAGTTGCCGGTAGGCCCAGCCGCGGTTGGAGCGCATACCGCCCGCGTAAAAACGGTAGGAGGGGGGCACTTCGCCGTCGGCGATATCCAGGGTGCCGGCCCGTCCCCGCCAGGCGAGGTTGATGCCCGGAATCGGCAGGTGCCAGATGCCTACCGCCAGTAGTTTGTAATAAGTGGCGTCAGAGAGCACGGAGCGAATGGAGCCCATGGCGTCCAGGCTAAGCAGGTAGCCCCGGGTGGGATCAAGGCGGGAGTTGCGGGTATCGACCTGGGCGGTCAGTCCCAATGAGACAATGCCGATAATCCCTTCGGGAAAGAGGGTCGGATCGGAGCTGTTATAGGTTTCGACATGGTCGTAGACAATGCGTTCACGCAGGTAATAGGGCAGGCGCAGGTGGCTGAGGTTTAACGTGGCGTACCAGGCCCTTTCGTCATAGCCGTCAAAGCGCTCCTGGCGGTAACCGGTCTCGCCCTCAAGGCGGTTGTGGTGGGTTAGCGGCATCTGGGCGTTGAGGCTGGCCAGTTGACGGATATCGGAGTATTTCAAATCGAGCGAGAGGGTGCGCAGGTTGCCAAAAAAGTTGCGGTGCTTCACTCCCGCCTTGAGGCTGATGCCCTCATCGGTGCTGTAGCCCAGGCCGGCGGTAAGGTGCAGGGGTTTTTGGTAGGTGGAGAGGGTGACAATAACGGGTACCCGGTTGCCGTCGCGCTGGCTGTCGTCAATGGTGACCCGCTCAACTCCCTCGTTGGAGTAGATGTCGCGGTAACTGCGGTAGATCAGCTCTTTGCTGTAGGGATCACCCTCTTTGAAAGAGAGCAGTGAGCGGATAATGCGCGGATCGACCGTTTTGGGGGCGCGGATCGTGATGCGGCCGAAACGGCAGGGTTTGCCGGGCTCAACGTCGTAGACCAGGTAGGCTTTGTCGGTTTCAATGTCAATGTAGGCTTTGGCCCTGAGGCGGACATTGCAGTAGTGGTTGTCGGCGTACAGGGCTTTGATGCGCGCTTTGCTCTGGGTAAAAAGGGCGGTTTGAAAGCGCTCTCCTTCACGCAGGGGGATTTTGTCTACAACGCGAAGTCTGGAGATGGCGGAGATGTCGGCGACGGTGACGGGTCGGCCTTCCTGAATACGCACCACGATGCGCTCTTTTTGTACTTCGCTTTGTACCCTGGCGTGATAGAAGCCGACGGAGCGGTAGTAACTCTCCAAAGCGGTGGGGATGAAAAAGATTTTTTGGGTATCGTAGCGGGGCGGCCCTTTCCAGAACTCGAAAAAAAAGGGGGCGTTCAGCCCCAGGGCATTATAGAGCGCGTCGGCGGATACTTGTCGGTTGCCTGTAAAAACCAGCGGGAGTTTCTGGGCATATAAAAAGAGGGTCATCAGCAACAAGAATATAGCAGGTCGCAACGCTTTTGGCCCCTTTTTGTTTGTAGGTTACAATACGCAGATTATAGCAAAGGATGGGTATGGTTGCGATATTTGATCTTGACGGGACGCTGGTGGACTCTTTGTTGCCCATTACCCAAGCGATCAACGACGTGCGAAACGATCTGTACGGTTTGAAGCCGCTTGGCAAAGAGAAGGTACGGCAGGCGTTGAATCTGCCGGAAAAAGAGGCGGGCCTTTTGCTTTACGGCACAACGGGCTTTGAAAAAGAGGCCTCCGCACTTTTTGAACGCCTTTACAAAAAGCGGTGCGCGCAAGGGGTGCCGCCTTTTGAAGGGGTGGAAGCGATGTTGCGCCATCTTGGCCAAACGGGGTGGCGCCTTTATGTGGCCACCAACGCCCCCGGCCCAGCCGCTGAAACCCTGCTTGAGCAAAACGGCCTGGCCCGATACTTTCTTGACGTGGTTGGCGCTGACGCGGTATTGGCGCCCAAACCCGACCCGGCCATGATCTTTCAAGTGTTGGCCAAGGAGCCCGGTCGGCGCGCCGTCATGATAGGGGATACGCACAAAGACGTCAAAGCCGCCGAAAGGGCCGGCATTAAAGCCGTGTACGCCCTGTGGGGGTACGGTGAGCAGAGCGTAAAAGGGTTCCCAAAGGCCCGTTATCCCCTTGACGTGCCCGCTTTGTTATAATGAGGCCAAAGGAGGGGACATGATTAAAAAACTGATCGCTTCGGTTGAGAAAGAGATAGCGGACCAAAAGGCCAAAAAGCGGCTCAAAAAGGCGCGCAAACTTCTTGATAAACTCTCATCGCCGGAGGGCTTGAAACTGTTGGGTGAGGGCAAAAGCCTTAAAAAAGCGCTGAAAACCCTGCGCTATGAAGAGGAGCTTCAACGCCTTCAAATTGAGCTTGTCAAACTGCAAAACTGGGTTTATGAAAACAACAAACGGGTGCTCATTATTTTCGAGGGGCGTGACGCCGCCGGCAAGGGCGGGGCGATCAAGCGCTTTACCGAGCATCTCAACCCCCGCCGCTACCGTGTCGTGGCCCTGCCCAAACCGACGGAGGTGGAGATGGGGCAGTTCTATTTTCAGCGTTACATGGCCCAACTGCCCAACCCCGGCGAGATCGCCTTTTTTGACAGAAGCTGGTACAACCGGGCCATCGTGGAGCCGGTATTCGGGTTTTGCACCAAGGAGCAGTACGAGAAGTTCATGCAGGAAGTCCCGGCCATGGAGCACGCGCTGATTGACGACGGGATCATTCTTATTAAATTCTGGTTCGCCATCTCCAAAAAAGAGCAACGCAAACGCTTTAAAGAGCGCAAGACCAATCCGCTCAAACAGTGGAAGATCAGCCCCATTGACCTGCAGGCGCAAAAGAAGTGGGACGAGATCACCTACTACCGCGACGAGATGTTCAGCCGCACCCATACCACCTACTCGCCCTGGATCATCGTCAAAAGCAATGACAAAAAAACGGCCCGCCTGGAGTCGATCCGCTATGTGCTCTCACGCATTCCCTACGAGGGAAAAGAGGAGGCGGGAGAGATCTTGCACCCCAACCCCGACGTGGTGAGTCGCTACTACCAAAACGATGAACGGATTGATTAACGACGGGCGGTATACAAAAAGAGGTCGTAACGGCGGTCGGGCGCTTTGGTGACGGTGTGTATGATGCGGTAGTTTCCTACCTGCCACCCCGCTTTTTGTACGGCTGAGTGGAGGGTTTTGGGGGCGAACCCGAAGTGGTAGACCCCCTCATTACCCCCGTCGTGGAAGGTGCCGTCTTCGGGCGCGAGGTCTACGATGGTCAAGAAACCGCCCGGTTTAACCATCGCTTTCAGGCGCAAAAAGAGGGCCGATATGTCGGGAATATGGTGGAGCGTCATGGAACTGACCACGCCATCAAATAGCTCTTTTGGCTCATATTCCATAATATCACAACAGGCTTTTTCAACCTGCGGCATCTTTTTGCCCAGCGCTTCCAACATTTTGGCGGAGGTGTCCACGGCCACGGCGTGGGCGATATGGGGCAAAAGGCGTTCGGTCAATAGTCCCGTTCCCGCGCCAAAGTCAAGGAGGCGGGTTTGGGGCGTGAGCGGGCAGTGCTTTATGATGGCGCGGGCGGCGGCGTCGGCTTGGTCGTTGCGCCGTTTCGAGGCGTCCCATTGGGCGGCACGCGCGTCAAAACTCATGGCCTCTCCTTTTTTGGGTAGAATTTTACCCAATGAAACGCGTCAAAGAGTTATCCCAGGCTTTTGTGGAGGTCAACCGTTCCCGTTTTCACGCCTTTTTGGTACCCCAGGAAGCGTTTGCGTCACTGCATAAGACGCTAAAGAGAGAACACCCCAAAGCCAACCATATCGCCTGGGCCTGCCGTTTTTTGGACGACGGGCAAAGGATCACGGAAGATTTCAGCGACGACGGTGAGCCCAAAGGGTGCGCCGGTATGCCCATGCTCAACGTGTTGCGGGGCAATGAGCTGGTAGGGTGCGGGGTGCTGGTGGTGCGCTATTTTGGCGGCATCAAGCTTGGAACGGGCGGCATGGCCAGGGCGTACGCCCAATCAGCCAAAGCGGCGGTCTCGTCTGCGGCCCTGTTGGCTTACGAAGCCCCCGGACGGGTGGCCTTTTTTACCCCCTTTTCCCAGATTGGGCGTTGGGAGCATACCATCGCGCATTTGGGAGAGTTTGCCATAGAGCGGCGTTTCGGCCCCGAAGGGGCCCACTGGGTGGTTGAGGGGGGCCAAAGCGCTGTGGGCCGGCTGGCAGAGGCGTTGACAAAGGCGCGTATTGATATTAAGACGGAGTAGTTGATGAAGCATATTTTCAGAGAGTATGATATTCGCGGGGTTTTCGGTAAGGATCTGACCGAAGAGTCGGTCAAGCGCATCGGTCTGCTGTTGGGCAGGCAGATTGTCCAAAAAGGTGAGTACGCGGTGGTCAGTTACGATGCCAGGCTCCATTCACCCACCCTCTCAAACTGGCTTGTGAGCGGCTTGAACGCCGCCGGTGTGCGGGTATTGCACGCGGGCATGGTGCCCACGCCGGTCAACTACTTTTGCCAGTTTCGGGAGTTTGAAGTAGGGGGCAAAAAGGTCCGTCCCGCCGGGGGGATTCAGATTACCGGTTCGCACAACCCGCCCGAATATAACGGTTTTAAGATCACCCTGGATCGTCAGCCTTTCTACGGTGAGGCGATTTATGCCCTGGGCGAGGCGGTGACGGCCAAAACGCCGGCGTCAATTCCCGATTGCAATGAAAGCGTGGCGATTGACGCGCTGGGCGCGTATGTGGACTACCTGGTCGAGGCGTTTGGGCATTTGAAAGGCTTTGACCTGCCCATCGCCGTCGATTGCGGCAACGGCTCTGCGGGCGTGGCGGTGGCGCCGGTGCTGGATCGGCTGGGGATTGGGTATGAGAAGCTCTTTTTCGAGCCTGACGGCCGGTTCCCCAACCACCACCCCGACCCCAGCGAAGAGGAGAACCTGGAAGATCTCAAAAGAGCGTTACAGGGCGGATCAGCTTACGGTTTCGCCTTTGACGGCGACGGCGACCGCCTGGCCTTTTTGAGCCCAAAACGCAACTTCAAAGGGGATATCCTGGCCCTCTTTTTCGCCAGGGAGATGGCCAAAACGGGCAAGCGTCCCACGGTGATCGGCGAGGTGAAGTGCTCCAAAATCATGTATGAGGGGATCGACGCCGTGGGGCGAAGTATTATGTACAAAACGGGCCACTCCAACCTCAAGGTCAAGCTCAAGGAGACGGGAGCCGACCTGGCGGCGGAGGTGAGCGGCCACCTCTTTTTCAACGACCGCTATTTTGGCTACGACGACGCCGTTTACGCCATGTTGCGGGTGCTGGAACTGCTCAAAGAGGGGTGTGACTTTGACGCCGAGTTTGAGAAACTGCCCGTCCTCTACAGCACCGACGAGATCAAAGTACCGGCCGATGACGCGACCAAATTCGCGGTGGTCGAGAGGCTT
>JAMOMS010000227.1 GCA_027067015.1 Campylobacterales bacterium
CGGCGGTTTTGCCCCTTAGCGTGGGCGGGGTAGGGGTGAGAGAGCTGACGTTTCTGTACGGTTTGCAGGCCATCGGCCAACCACCGGAAGAGGGCGTGACCTTTTCGTTTCTATTCTTTCTCGTTACGCTTGTTTCCTCCCTGGGGGGACTCGCTTTTGTGAAAAACATTGCGCGCACCAAGGAGCCCAACCCATGAAAAAACTCGCTTTCCTTTCACTTGACGACCATGCCGAACACGCCCTAAAAATGGCCGAACTCTCCGCCAAAACCCTTCAACTTACCGCCGTGGATGAGAAGGTAAACGAGGGGGTGATCCCCGTGCTCATCGCCACAGAGTCCCAAAGCCTTGAAACGGCCGCCCGCCTGGCCCGACAGCGCCAAGGCCAACGACTCTTTTTGCTTTTTCCCGAACCGTCCGCCGAAAAGCGCCTGCCTGAAGCCCTCTACGCCGAGCACGTCACACTCATTCCCGTGCAGGTTGACTCTTTGGCCGCCTTTGCCTTCTCCCATGTCATCAAAACCCTTGAACTGCTCTTTTTGGAGTTTTCGCCCGACGATTTCAACCTGGGGGACGAAAACTATTTCGCGTCGCTCAAAGGCGGGCTTTTCCACCGCTTTTTCCATGTGGAGGGCAGGCACCTCAAAGAGGCGGTACTGCGCATGGCCCACAGGGTACGTTCCCGGCGTATACGCGAAGGGGTGGCTTATGTGATCCGCGTGCCGGCCAACACCGCGCTTTTCGCGTTGGATGAGGCGCTGGACGTGCTGGAGATCGCCGTGCCGCCGGAGCGGCCCATCCACTTTGCCATCCGCTTTGACAAAGAGAGCCAGACGGCGGTGCGCATCAGTGCGCTCATCGCCACGCCCGAGCATGCCTCCTCCGACCTGCAAAGCCGCATTGACGCCCAACCCACTTACATGGGCAAACTGGCGACCATCGTGGACGCGTACGCTTTTAGAGAGGTTGATGAGAAAGAGATGGAAAATCTCTGCCGTGACAACGGCCTGGAACCCGACGACGCCGAACGTTTTTATGACCTTATTTACGGCCGTCCCGAAGAGACCGCCGAACTTATCCGCGCCCTGCGCGCCACGCCGTCCAAAGCGGGCAGGGAAGAGCTGATCGCCCAAAAGCTGGCGGAAGCCTTTTTGGATGTACGTGTTCTGGAAGAGCTGGCCGGCCTTTTTGGACTCTCGGCCGAGGCAATTTTACAACGTTCAGAAGTGTTGAAAAAGCAAAAAAGCGAACCTTTCGCTGAAAGATTAGCCCCGCGTTAAAAGCCCTGTTTTGCGTCAATAGACTATAATTAAGCAAAAAAGGATAGACATGAGACCCTATAAAGTGCTCATTGCCCTGCTGACCGGCGTACTGCTCTTTGCCGGCTGTAGCAACAAAGTGGAAGAAAAACCTGTCGTCAAAATCGAAAAGGGTAACATCGCCCCCGCCATTGTTGTGGGCAAACCCTTCCCCAAAGAGACGCTGACCGACCAGTTTGGCAAAAAGGGCGGCGTAACGGATGATACGAAAAAGGTGATTCTGGTTTTTGGCAAAGCCACAGGCCACCTTGTCAAAGAGTTTTTAAATACCAAGCCCGCCGACTATCTTGCCGTCAAACACACTGTCTTCATTGCCGATGTCAGCGGTATGCCTTCGCTTATTCTGAAATATGTGGCCCTGCCCGATCTGCAAAAGCACCGCTATCCCATCTATCTCATTACCGACAAAGGGGCCTCCAAAAGCTATAAAAACGACCGCTACGCCGACTTTATCATGGTGGTGGATTTGGACGATAACGGCATAGTGGAAAAGGCCGAGTTCGTCACCACCGCCAAAGACCTGGAAAAAGCCATCGACTAAAGTACAATCTCCAGACCGTCTTCGGCCACCGTCACCTCACCCCCAAAGGGGAGGGCGGCGGCTTTTCTTAACGCTTACGTCCCCTCTACAGAGTCATATCTCGCGCTAATATGTGTTAGTATTAATCTTTTAACGCCCATGGCTTTGGCTGATTGGCCCAGCTCTTTGGCCGTGCTATGCCCGTAGGTTTTGGCCAGCATCCGCTCTTTTGCCCCGCCCAGATAGGTGGCCTCATGCACCATCACGTCAAACGGGGCATAGGGCGCAAAAAGCATAGGATTTTGGTTATCACCCCCTATGGCCAGCCGCTTGCCGGGCAGGGGAGGGCCAAGCAGGCTTTTGCCGTCAATCACGCGACCGTCAGAAAGTCGCACGCGCTCTGCCCGCTTGAGCCTGCCGTAAACGGGCCCCGGCTCAATGCCCAGGGCTTTGGCTTTTTGTACATCCAACCGGCCCGGGCGGGCGGGAAAATCTATGACAAATCCCAGCGTAGGCACCGTATGGGCCATTGAGAGGGCTCTGATGCGAAAATCGGGCCAATTCGCCTCAAAACCGGGGCCGATCTCCTCAATTTTGAGCGCATAGGGTAGGCGCGAATGGGAAAGTCGCAAAAGGGTGCTCACCGCTTCTTTACTGCCTTTGGGGCCAAAGAGATGTAACGGGGTTACAGCCCCGCTCATGGCCCTGGATGCCAGCAGGCCAAAAAGCCCGTAAAAGTGGTCGCCGTGCAGGTGGGTAATAAAAACCCTTTCCAAATGGTAGATGGAGAGCCGGGAGGCAAGCACGCGGTGCTGGGTGCCCTCGCCGCAGTCAAAAAGGGTCCACGCCTTTGCGTTTTGGCCAACCAGCGCCGTGGCCGAAACGTTTCTGCGCCTTGTCGGCACGCCGGCGGAGGTGCCCAGAAAAAGAAGCGAATGGCTCATGATGACTCTTTGGCGATCTCATCCATCACCCCGGCCGCCTCTTTGAGACGCTCCTTGTCAAAATGGGTGTAGATGCGCGACGTATCCAGACTGGCGTGGCCCAAAGCCTCCTGCACCAGTACCAGATCCTTCTTTTTGAGGTAGAGGAGGGTGGCGAAGGTGTGGCGCAACATATGGGCGCCGTTTTTTTCTTTGCGTATCCCCGCGCTCATCAAAATCTTCTCCACCGTCCGGCTCACATAAGCCTGCGTGAGGGGCGTGCCCTTTTTGTTGCAAAAGAGCAGGGCGCTGTTACACGGCTTGATAGCCAGCCATTCGCGTAAATATGATTGAATATGAGACCGGCGTATCATCACCACGCGGGCCTTGTTGCCTTTGCCCGTGATGCGAATAAGGTAGACATCGCCTTCGGGTATCAGATCTTTTTCACCCAACTGCAAGGCTTCACCCACGCGGATGCCGGTAAAGAGTATCAGTTTGATCAGCAGACGGTTGCGCACGGCCACGTCGGCACGAAAAGGGTAGGTCTCAATGGCCTGTAAAAAGCGCTCCACCTCGCTCTCTTGCATATACGCGGGCAGTTTGGTGCCGCTTTTTCCCCGCAAACCGCCCCAGTTTTTGAGTTCTATGCCAAAATGGTGGGCCGTGCCGTCGTCGTCGCCGTTTTGCTTGTCGATATAGCCGAAAAAGTTGATCATGGCAATGCGATAGTTCTTTTTGGTCGCGTCCGACAGGCCCGCGGTGGCGGAGGCCAGAAAGTCGCTGATAAGCTCCTCATCGATCTCGCGCATACTCGCCAACCCCAAAGCGCTCAAATAGCCGTAAAGCTTTTCCAGGGGTTTGTAGTAGGTATTGATGCCGATAAGTCCCGCGTTACGCGCCTTTTTGGCCAAAAGAGCCAACTCATCCATCGTCTTGGCGCCAATGCGCAATCTGCCGATCACCTCCGCCAACGCCTTGGGGTCTTTGACCTGACGATTGGAGAGCGAATTGAGCTTGGAGTGAAGATAGCGGCTCATCCAAAAGAGCAACGTTGTCTCAAACGAATCGGTAAAGTCCAGGGGGTAACGCACCGGGCTCCCTTTGTTTTAAAAGTATTGAAAACTATAATTTTCAAACTATATTTTATCACCCCTCTTATAAAAAGAATCTTGCGAAACACGATATGAACAATCGATCATATTTGCCTTTATATAAAATTAACGACCGTTCAGTTATACTGCCGTAAAAAGAACGTTTGTTCATATACAAAAGAACAACTGTTCATGTTTAGCAAATCCCCTATTTCAGGAGTTTTCAAAGATGCCAAAACAGGAAAACACGAAGCAAAAAATTGTGGAAGCCGCCATTGACCTGATTGCCGAACAGGGCTACAAAGGAGCATCGGTCCGTAAGATCGCCAGGGCCGTCGGCATTAGAGAGAGCGCCATTTACAACCACTACGAAAACAAAGAGGCCATCTTAAAAAGCATCATCGGCCAGATCTTCGAGACCCCTTTTGAGATGAAAGAGATTGAGGAAAAAGCCAAGCGGGGCAAACCCTTTTTGCGTGAGTTTATTGTGGCCTACAAGCTGGTAGCGTTCGACAAAAAGAAGGAGAAGCTCTTTCGGGTACTCATTAATGAGCTGTTTCAAAACCGAGCGCTTAGAGAGAGTTTTTTGCAGGAGTTTCACCAAAAAGATATCAAACGGCTCTCACAAGCTTTTTTCGTGATGATGCAAGAAGGTCTCATACGCTCAGACGACCCCATGTTCATGGCCCAGGAGTTTTTGGCCCCCCTCTTCTACTTTAGGCTTCAGCTCTCTTTGACCAAAATAGACAAACAGTCCACCACCGCCCTTTCAACCATCTTTGAGCGGCACGTGGACTTTTTCTGGGAGTCGGTAAAGATCGGTTAATCTTCGTAAATTACGTAGCTAATGCCCTCTTTCTTGAGGGTTTGGGTGTTTTGAAGCGTAGCGTGGTCGATAATGAGTTGCACCTTGTGTTGGGCGCAGAGTTTTTTAAGAAAATCCCTGTCAATGGCGTCCATGCCCAAAAAGGCTTTCTCTTTCATTTTAATATAAACCGTCTGTAATTGAGGAATAAAGTCATATTTGCCTACCGATCCCTCTACCCCCTCTACCCCGGCGGCAATGTTGTTTTGCGCAAGAACCTTGGCGATCTTTTGACGCAT
>JAMOMS010000228.1 GCA_027067015.1 Campylobacterales bacterium
TTCTGATTTCGCTTTCGGGAAACTCAAAATAGAGGGTCTGTTTAAAGGTGTGTTTGAGCTTGGGGGCTATCTCCTCAAAAGCGAAAAAGTGCTCACTGTCATGCCAGGGGCGCGCCAGTACGGCCAAAGAGACCGGTTTATCCGCCTGAGCCAAAACGGAGGGGAGCTTTTCAAAGACCTTCTTCATGAAAAGAACATCAAAATCGAGCTCTCTTAATAAAACCTTGAACATCTCAAACGAGACGCTGTTACCCCCTTCCGTTACCACGTCAAACCGAAGATGGTAAGAGACCTCATTGTCATCAGAGAGGTTGACGACCGGCTGAAGAACAGGGCGAAGACGATCATTGCGTAAAGCTTCCAGCAAGATCTCACGCCACTTCTTTTTCGAGACGGTACCGCATTTTTGATCTTCCCGACAGACCGATATTTGGGAGCGTTTTTCAAATGAGGCGTTCATAACCGCCGCATCCAGCGTACATAAAACGTCACCCATCTTGTCGTTACGGCGATAGCCGCAAATGCCTACATACAACACCATAAGCTCTTTGAGTTGAAAATCGAGTAAAAGCGCGTAAAAACGTTGTACCAGCTTTTCGGCAACCCCCTGGGCTTTTTGAACCGAAATATTCGGTATCAGCAAGAAAAACTCGCTTCCGTTCAATCGAAACGCCAAAGCCTTCTCAAAAGGGTCGATCTGGGTGTTGATCTCCTGGGAAAATTTGAAGAAAAGGTCATCCACTACTTCTCTACCCACAATGCGGTTGGCGCTGTTAATGCCGTCAATACGCATCAAAAGGGTCATACCGTTGGCCCGCACGTCACTAGAAAGCAGGTACTCGGGAAATTTCATATAAAGATACTCCCGGTTATAAAGACGGGTCACTTCGTCGCGGTAGTGCTCCTCGTCGCCGATAATCATCCCCTTCTCTACCGCTTCCAGGCTTTTGTGAATATGCACGGCGCGCTTTTGAATTTTTGACCATTCATGACCGAAAATACGGGTTAAAATGCGCGAAGGCTTTTGGGAAGGATCATCGAAAAAGTGCCATAATTGGGTACATACCTCTTTAAAATTGGCATTTTCACACGCTTCAAATCGGCGCAAATAGAAAAAAGTAAGCAGTCCCAGCAACAAAAGCACCGACGTATCGACCAACCACCGTTTGGCCTCTGTGCGGGCAGAGAAAGAGGCGGTAAGATAGACCTTTTTACCCTCAGGATTTTGTAAAGTAAGATCAAGCGGGGCGCTGTTTTTTTCAAAAAAGGCTTCAATATCCGCCAACAAAAAAGCGCCGGAAGGTCGGTTAAAGGTGTGTACGGGCAGATGCTCGCTATCTTGAATCTCAAACGAGGCGAAACGTCCGCTCTTTTCAATGGGATCAAAAAGTCGACGGATTTCACTATCTTTCAACGGCCCCTTGGAAAGTTCGGTAAAAAGGGTACCAAGTTCCCGTCGGGTCTGCTCACTACGCTTGTCAAACATATTCTGAAGCCAGAAGTAATCGGCGGCGCTAAAAACCGCGACCCCCGCGGCAACAAGCAGAAAACTCTTAAAAGCTGAGGTGGTACAGGTACGCATCAGAACCTCTTTTTTGTGCTATTTTGATAAATTATATGTGAAAGAGGTTTGCGCCACTCTTAAACGTTACACTCATTCACGATAAGGCACAAGCTCAACGCCGATCGTGGGCAGATAGAAAACCCCGCCGTCAAGGTTGTAGGCGTTATAGCCGTTTTTACGCAGAAAGTCCGTCACCATCCGCGTGCGGCTCCCGGTACGGCAGATCAGCCCCACGGGGGTCGTTTTGTCGGCCACTTCGGCGTATTGTTTTAAAAAAGCGTCCACGTCATAATCACCATACTCGTCAAAAAAGGTAATACAGTGCGCCCCGGGCAATATGCCGGTTTGGCGCCACTCCGTCTCGGTGCGGATATCGATAATCACAAGCTCGCCGCTCTCAAGCAGTTCCTTTGTGGGCTTAAAATGAACGGAATGGGAGGGTATCAGACTCACGTTCAATCCTTGTTTTAGTCTGTTTGCACCATTGTATCATCAAGCTATTTGATGTAATTTAAAAAGATTCATCTAATTTTTGTAACATCTTTCTATAATGGTCGACACCCCTGAAGCTCTTTTCCAATCGCCAACGCAAAATAAACTCCACAATCTTATCCTTTAATGTCGGATCCAAACTCTCGGAACGGCCAAAATAGCGAAGGTTGAAGTTACGGCTTCGCCGCCTTCCCCGATCTTCGTATGGAGCGATGGCGATCATCTGTACATAGCGGCGCGCGAATGTTTCCCCCAGATTCTCAGGCTGTAGTGAGACACCGGTAAGATTGATGGCGCTGTAATCAAAAATTCCTTCAAAAGGGCCGCCCTTTTGGGCCAACTCCAGTTCGGCATACAGCGCTTCCAGCCGCTTGAGATTTCTTTTTCGCTCTATCTCGTACGTCGCGATGGCGTCCGCTTTTTTGGCCAGGGCCTTGAGGCGTTCAAGTTTGTTATCCATCATAAATCCATATTAAAGAATATCACGAACCATTTTAGCGCGTTTTTATGGTAAAATCAACCGCAATTTTTCA
>JAMOMS010000229.1 GCA_027067015.1 Campylobacterales bacterium
CCCAAAACCAGCTCACCGATCAGGTTCATCAGATCATCCAGCCGCTTGACATCGACCCGAATCGTCTGCTCCACACTGGTTTTACGCTCTTTGACAGCGGGTCTGGGCGTGTTTCTGGCCGGCTGGGTCGCCGGTTTCGTCGCCGGTTTGGTCTCAGCGGGTTGGACAGCGGCCTTTTGTTCCGCCGGCTTGGTCGCGACAGCCTGTTCTTGCGCCTTTTTCTTGGCCTCGCGGCGTTTGCGATCCTCCTCCTGGCGCTCTTTCAAAAGCCGTTCAATCTCCGCCTCAATCTCCTCCTCGCTCATCTCGGAGAGATCTTTCTCACCGCTCTCTTCCACCGTCTCACCCGCCTCCTGGGCCTTCTTCTTGGCCTCACGGCGCTTGCGGTCCTCCTCCTGTCGCTGTTTGAGCAGGCGCTCGATCTCCGCCTCAATCTCCTCCTCGCTCATCTCGGAGAGATCTTTCTCCTCCTCTTCGGGTTCAGCTTCAGGTTCAGGCTGTGCGGAAGGCGCCGGCTCCTGGGCCGGTACCTCGGCTTCGGCGGGAGTGCCGCCGTTTAAGATCGCTTCCAGCCTGCTGACGGTAGGTGCCACGTCAACCGCCCCCTGGTCACTGCCGGTTTCGCGGATATGCTCCAGCAGGGCTTTCATCTTATCGGTAGACTCCAGCACCACGTCCATGATCTCAGGCGTGATGGTCAACTCACCCTTGCGGGCCTTGTTGAGCACATCCTCCATATGGTGGGTCAGGTGGGTCAGAACGTCAAAATTCAAAAAAGAGCTGGACCCTTTGATGGTATGGGCCACCCGAAAGATCCGGTTCAGCAGATCCAGATCGTCAGGCGATGACTCCAACTCGATCAGGTCGTTATCAAGTTGCTCAAGCATCTCGAAGGCTTCAACCAGAAAATCCTCTAATATTTCATCAAATTCATCCATGGCTCTTCCTTATCCTTCCGCCTTGTGATGGGCCCGGACGACCTTGGAGATCTCCGAGTAGAAAACGTTGGCGTCAAACTTGACCATATAGCCTTCGCCGCCGGCCTCCTTGCCCCGCTCCTCGCTGAAGTGGTCGCTAATGGAGGAGTTAAAGACAATGGGGATGGAAGCAAACCGGGGATCATCCTTGGCCTTGGCGGCAAAGTGAAAACCGTCCATCCGGGGCATCTCCACATCCGAGACAATCACCTTCAGCTCCTGGCTCAGGCGATCACCCATCTGCTCATACAACTCGTTGAGCTTCTCCAGCGCCTCCTGGCCGTCTTTGGCCTCCACCACGTGAAAACCCATCTTCTGCAGGGCGTCCTTGACGATTTTTCGGGCCGTCAGGCTGTCATCCAGCACCATGGCCATGCCGCTAAACTTGTCAATCTGAATCTCGGCGTCCACATCGGGCTGATAAAATCCCAGATCCTCCACCACGCTCTCAAGATCCAAAATCAGCAAAACCTCGTCATCCTCAATCCGCGTCACACCGGTAATCTTGCTCTTATCCAACACCCCCTGCCCCGAGGTGAAAGAGGCGGGCTCGATGTCGGCCCAACTGATTCGCCGAATCCGCTTGGCCTCATGCACCACAAAGCCGATGAGAATATTGTTAAACTCCGCGATAATGACACGGGGGTGAATCTCTTTGGTCGTCGGCGTCTTGATCCCCATCCACTTGGCCAGGTTGACCACCGGGATCACCACCCCGCGCAGGTCGAAGATCCCCTCGATAAAGTCGGGCACCCCCGGCAGTTCGGTCAGTTTGGGATATTTGATGATCTCGCGCACTTTGGAGACGTTGATGCCGTAAATCCCCTCGTAGACTTTGCCGTTCTCTTCCTTGAAGATCCGAAAATCCACCAGCTCCAGTTCGTTGGTTCCTACCTGTAACACATCATTTTTCGACGACATATGAACCCTTTTCGCTGATCTTGACCCGATTGAACGCCCCCGCGTCATCTATGCGCACAAACCGGCCCTTACACATAAACGCGGGAAGATTGATATAGCCTATCTTACCATACCTGTACGCCCTATCCTGGTGGTAGTGTCCTTCCAGCCACCCCTCCAGGGGGTACATTTTCATTAATATATCCATTTTTTTCTTTTGCTTTTCATAAAAACCGGAAATTTCCCTACACGGGGCCTTTTTGGCATTATATTTTCGCAACCGCGCCATCACCCGACCGCCTGTGAGACGATCCAGGGTATTGAGCCCCCGCACCACGCCCCGACTGCGTATCAGGGCCGTATAGAGCTCATACCCCTTTCCCTCCAGCAGATCGCCGTGGTGCAAGCCCCACCGTTTTCCGGCCCATTCGGCTATCAGCGGCTGGGCCGTTCGGGGCACCACCCGCATCACGTCGCCAAAAAGTGGGGCCAGACCGAAATCGTGGTTGCCCTCCAGATAGATCACTTCCCGTTCCCGGGCAATCTCTATAAGTAGATCGACCATTTTGCGATTCGGTTCAATCGAAACAGGAGCGTCACCGAAAAGCAGGTCAAAAATATCGCCAAAAAGTATGATCTGATCGGGCAGTAGCCTTTTATTGCGGGCAAGCAGGAGGGTGTGATAAAGCTGGGGACGCGCGGGAGCGTAATGGGCGTCGGCTATGAGCCACGCCCCCTCCCGAAGCCGAAGGTCAGGGGACATAGGCCAGCACGGGCAGGCCCGTGCGCTCATCCAACCCGCACAGGAGATTGGCGTTGGCCACCGCCTGGGAGCTCGCGCCTCTTAGCAGGTTGTCGATGGCCGAGGAGATGAGCAGGGTATCCCCCTCTTTGAGGGCGAATAGATCGCAAAAGTGGGTACCCGAGACGCTCTTGATATCCACGGGGCGGGCGCGCACCCGCACAAAGGGCTCCTTCTCATAGCGCCTTCGCAATACCTCCAGGGGATCGAAATCGCCCTCGGTCTGCACATAAATGTCGCACAGCATCCCCCGTGTAACCGGCAGAAGATGGGGCACAAAACGCACCGCCACCTCCCGCCCCGTCACATGGCGCACCTTTTCGGCAATCTCCGGGGCGTGGCGATGCTTGAAGGGGTTGTAGGCGAAGTGGTTCTCGTTGATCGTGACAAAATGGGTGGTTTCAGAGAGCTTCTTGCCCGCGCCGCTGACACCGCTTTTGGCGTCCACGAAAACCGGCGCGCCGGCTTTAAGATAGGGTACAAAGGGCAACAGGCCCAGCAGGGTGGCGGTAGGATAACACCCGGGGTTGGCCACCAACTCGGCACCTTTTAACGCCTCACGGTAAAACTCCGGCAGGCCGTAGACCGCCTCATCCAATCGGCCGGGGTCTTCGTGGGGGCAATAGTGGGCCTCGTAGGTCTTTCGCTCCAGCCGATAATCCGCCGACAGATCCACCACCTTCACCCCGCGCGCCCGCAGGGCCCCAGCAAAGCCCATGGCGGTCTTGTGGGGCAGGGCCAAAAAGGCCAGTTCCGCCTTTTGGGCCACCGCCTCGGCATCGGCTTTCTCAACGGGCAGAACCGCCACCCCCTCCAGCGCCCCGTGCAATGCCGCCGTATCACCGCCCCCTTCGCTGGTGGCCACGTAGACAATCTCAAAAACCGGGTGGGCCGACAAAAGCTTCAACAGCTCCAGCCCCGTATACCCGCTGGCCCCGATGACAGCGACGGGAATAGCGCTATTTCTCAAAGCAGATCTCCTCATAGCAGACCGTATCGATCTCATACTCCTTCTCGCCGCCGGGCAGGCGTACCGTCACCTCGTCGCCCGGCTCCTTGCCGATCAACTGCTTGGCCAAAGGCGAATGGTAGGAGATCAGCCCCCTCTCCGGGTCGGCCTCGCTGGCACCCACGATGGTGTAGGTCACCTCCTCGTCGCTGTCCAAATCCACCAGCGTCACCGTGGAGCCGAAGCTCACCCGCTTATGCGGCAGGGTGCTGGGGTCTACCACCTGCGCGCGGCTTAGAATATCTTCCAACTCCGCGATCCTGGCCTCCATATGGCCCTGCTTCTCCTTGGCCGCGTGGTACTCGGCGTTCTCTTTCAGATCGCCCAGCTCCCTTGCTTTTTGGATCTCTTCGGCCACCTGCGGACGGGCGGTCGATTTGAGATACTCCAGCTCATCGGCCAGTTTTTTGTATCCGTATTCGGTCATCGGTTCTTTTTGCATAGACTGCCTCTTTTGAGAAATTTTTGGTTAATTATACCCGTTTCGCACCAGCTGTGCGACCCTCTCGGCGCTTCCATGCCCCAAAATCTCCCAAAGCCGCCGGCTCTTTTGCCCAAAAGCCTCCCGATCCAGCGTCTCATAAAGGTCCAAAAGCCTCTCGCAATTGACCTCTTCCTGGAAAAGCTCCTCGTGCATGGGCCCCTCGCCCTCAAAATCCAGAATAATGTTGGCCAGCCCCTTGTAGGGAATCTTGACCAGCCGTTTGGCCAGGGCGTACTCCCAGGAGCGGGCGATATAAACCATCACGAAAGGGGTGCCGATCAGCGCCGTCTCCAGCGTCGCCGTCCCGCTACAGACAAACGCGAACTCCGCCTTGGCCACGGCTTCCTGCGTGTCGCGCACCACCTCAAACGCGCCAATATCACCGTACCACTCCGCAATGCGCGCATCATCCATAAAAGCGGGAATCGCCAACACCTTTTTGCCCGGTAGTCGCCTGGCCGTCTCCCGAAAGACGGGCATAAGGCGGGTAATCTCGCTACGCCGGCTCCCGGGCAAAAAAGCGGTCGTTCCCGCCTGCGGCAAGCGGCGGACGTGAAGCTCATCCAGCAGGGGGTTGCCCACATACTCGGCCGTGGGGTAAAAGCGCGTCTCAAACGGAAAAACGGCGGCCAGTATGTCGCACCGGCGGGCCACCTCTTTGGCCCGCCTCTTTTTCCACGCCCACACCTTGGGCAGAATGTAGTAGATGATCTCTTTATTAGGATAGCGGCGCTTGAGCTTTTTGGCCAGCGGCAGGTTAAACGCGGGGGCATCAATAAGCAGAACCTTCTCACACCCGTCAGCCTCCTCCACCATGCGCGCCATCGCCTCCCTGGCCACAAAATATTTGCCCGCCGCGTCCACGATGCCCATGACCGAAAAGGTCTCCATGCCGTAAAGCGGCTCCCCGAAGGCCCTGTCGAAAATACCCGTAATCTCAACCCCCTCCAGCTTTTTGAGCAGATAGTTTAGATGCAGGTTGGCAGAGGGTTCCAACGCGCTGACCAAAATTCTCACGGCAGTCTGATCCTTTCTAATTGGAATGTGGCAAGATCCAGGCGGGCGATCTCCCTGTGCGCGGATAGAGCGATATAGAGCGAACACCCCCGTTTGGCCACGCCCACGGGAGAGGCCAGATCCTTGGCCACCGTCATCACCCGGCCGGTCAAGGGGTCGTAAGCCTTGATCTTGCCGTTGTAGGTATCGGCGATAAAGAGGCGGTGGTTGCCGCACCCCCCTACCCCGGCGCAAAGCCCCTGGGGATGCTGAAGCAAAACCTCCTCGCCCACGCCGTCTCTGTCGCCCCAGGTAAAAAGGTCCCACCCCACCGGCGTGCTCACCCGCCCGTTCTCAATTTTTCGCAAAGCGCTCCCTTCGGCATCGACCGTCCAGAGCGCCCCGTCCAGCCACGCCACGTCTTCGGGCTGGGCAAAAAGGGCCTCACCCAGAGCAGATCCTTCCCTGAGCCCCTCAAACCCCAAACCGGCATAGACACGCGCGCCCGACGCTTCCACCCGCACAATCCGGTGCGCGCCCGACTCGGCCACAAAGAGCGCCCCGTTCGCGTGCGTCAATCCCGCCGGTGAGCGAAGATGGCGGGCCAGAAGGTGCCGTGATTGCGTGGCCAGATCCACCGCCGTTACGCTACCTTCCGCACGGTCACTCACATAAAGCCGTCCGCCCGCCACCGCCAAACCGCCCGGCTCCGCGAACCCTTCCAACGCAAAAAGCCTTCGCCCGGCGCTATCAAGCACGACCACCCCGCCGCCGTACCCTACCGCCAACCCCTCTTCCCAGGCCGTCACGGCGCAAACCACGCCCTCACGCAAAGCGCTCTTTGGCGTTTCGCAATCCCTTTGAAAGAGCTTTTCGGGCGCATCCTCTCCCGCGGCACGCCCCAACTCGTACCCGTCGGGCGAGACGAGCACCAGCGTGGGCCACGCTTTTAAAGCAAAGGCGTCGGCCAGTTTGCGCTCGGCGTCATGGATCAGAGGGGTGTCAATCCGGTAATTTTGGGCCAACCGCCGAACATAAGCCTCCCGCGCCTCGGCGTCAAACTTGGCCGTATGCACCGTCACGACCTCCACATCATCGGGCAGGGCGAAAGCGCGCAGTTTACGGAGCAGTCGGGCGCAGTTGACACACCCGCCCGTCATAAAGTGCAAAAGGCGCTTTTTGGGGCTTTTACCCAGCGGCCTGCGGGTATAAAGATCGATACACTCATCAATGTCGGGGGTTCTTACCATAAGCGCTATTATACCCACCCTCCCCTTCGCTATAATTGCGCAAACCGTTTTGGGGAGAGAGGCGTGAAAAGAATTCTGGTAACCAACGACGACGGCTACGAATCGGCGGGACTGCGGGCCCTGGTAGAGGCGTTACGCCCATTGGGGCACGTGACGGTGGTGGCGCCCTCTACCGAGAAATCGGCCTGCGGCCACAGCCTCACCCTCACCCGACCCCTGCGCTTCGTGGCGGTGGACGATGACTGGTTCAAGCTTGACGACGGCACCCCCTCCGACTGCGTCTACCTGGCCAAACACGCCCTTTTTGACGAGCGCTCTTTGCCCGACCTGGTGGTCAGCGGCATCAACAAAGGGGCCAACATGGGCGAGGATATCACCTACTCCGGCACCGCTTCAGCGGCGATGGAGGCAGTCTTGCAGGGTATCCCCGCCGTGGCCGTCAGCCAGGTGTGCGGCTCACACGGTTGCCGGCAGGTGGACGAGTTGGGGTATGAGCTGGCCAAAGAGACTGCTTTTAGGGTCTGCAAAAAGATCCTTGAGGGCGGTTTTCCCCTGCCAGAGCGCCGCTTTCTCAATATCAACGTCCCGCCGCTGGGACCCTCCGAGTGCCGGGGTATCAAGGTTACCAAAGCGGGCTTTCGGCTCTACGGCAACGACGCGCAGGTTCACCGCAACCCCAGGGGCGAAGAGTACTACTGGCTGGGCCTGCACCCGCTTCGTTGGGTCAAGGATGAAGAGATGATGTGCGACTTTGAGGCAATCAAGGCCGGATATGTCAGCCTGACCCCCATCCAACTCGATCTAACCAGCTACACAGACCTTGAGTCTCTTGAGGCGTGGCTGTGAGATACGCCCGGTGCCGTGAGCTTTTGGGCGACGAGGCGTTCGCGCGCCTGCGAAAGGCCAAGGTGCTTTTGCTGGGTGTCGGGGGCGTGGGCGGTTTCTGCCTGGACTGCCTCTACCGCTCCGGCGTCACCGACATCACCATTGTCGATTACGACACCTTTGATGAGACCAACCAAAACCGCCAGATCGGCGCCGAAGCGGTAGGCGAGAGCAAAACGGCGCACCTGGCCGACCGCTACCCCGG
>JAMOMS010000230.1 GCA_027067015.1 Campylobacterales bacterium
TATCGTAATTTTCGATCTTTTCACTCTCCAGTATCTCAATATGAATCCGATGGGGTTCGGGGAAGGCGTGGATCTTTTCGACCAGGTAGCGGAACACTTCGTCGTTGGCGACATCCTCATAAGAGAGGTTGATGGAGAAGTGGGCCGGGTGGGATTGGAAAGAGAAAAAGGCGAGGTCAATGGCCCGTAACGTGATGTCAAAATAGAGATTGGAGCGGCGGGCCAGCTCCAAGAAGGCGTGAGGCGCGTGGGCTAAATTCTCTTCGTCAATCAGCCGTAAAAGGCACTCATAGTAGTTGATACTGTTGTCAGATGCGTTGATGATGGGTTGATAATAGAGGGTAATGCGATCCTCTTCCAAGGCCTTTTTGATCTTGCGCACCCAATTGATATTGCTTCGGTAAATGGCGCTCATATCCAGTTCGGGCCGGTAAATAACGTAGGGTTTATGGAGTTTTTTGGTGCGGGCCAGCGCCATGGCGGCGGTGGGAAGGAGGGCCGTATGGTCAAAAGAGGCGCCGGCCCTGGCCCCGATTTGAATGGGGTCTTTGCCGATCATAAAGGTATGAGTATGAATTTTGCCAAGCAAAGAGGTGATCTCTTGGGTCAGCTCATGCATAGAGAGCGCTTTTTCGGTTGTGACGACAAATTGGTCGGAGTGGAGGCGATAGATCTCAAAGCGGGCCTCTTTGGCATAGTCGCGTAACAGATCGGCCACCTGCTTAAGAATTTGGTCGCCTCCCTCATCCCGGTAGAGTTCGTTAATTTCGTGAAAGCCGTTGAGGTTAACGGCGATAAGACAACGAATATCTCCCTCCTCCAGCCGCCGGCGCAATACCGCGCCGTTGGGAATCTGGGTTAACGGGTCGAGGCGTTTGAGGTTTTCAAGCTCTGTTTGGCAGTCGCGACCCTTCTGGGTACAGCGATCCAGCCGATCCTGTAAAAAGCGGGTCTGCTCTTTGGAGTTTTTTTGTCGATGCAGTTGCCAAAACGGGATGATGGCCAACAAAGCGTTGAGCGCCATAAAAAGCAGGACATAAGGTTGTTGGGCGGCGGGAATACTATCCCAAAGCAGTTTGGCGCTCAGCCAAGGATGCTCCCAAAAGGTCTGCAAAGAGGGAAGGGAAAAAGTGGCGAAATGGACGGCCAGAAGTAGGGGAGAGAGAATAAGATAGCTCCACACCACGGCCGCGAGTACCCAGACACGGGAGCTGTTATTGTTCATAAGTGTTAATTATTCCTTTAAAAGTTCAATTTATCATAAGGAATCATAAAACGAATTAGCTTTGGTTTTGTTTTAACGACGATATGACCGCGGTGGGCTTCGATGATTTGTCTACTTAAAACCAGGCCCAGGCCGTGTCCTTTGGTTTTGGTGGTGTGAAAGGCCTCAAAAAGGTGTTGCGGGTCGCCAAACGCCACGCCACTGTCTTCAATCTCAAACCATACGGTCCCGTTTTCAAGGCGGGCCGTGAGGGTTACGCTCCCTTCGTCGTTTTCATCCTCTTCGATGGCGTCAATGGCGTTGTAGAGTAGATTTTGTAACACCAAAGCCAGTAGGTCGGGGTCGGCGGTGACGGTGGCCTCTTGAAAGTCAAAAGTGAAGCGGATCGGTTTGGTGTAGCGATAGTTCTCTATTGCCCGGACGCATTCGGTTTCGAGGGATTGGAGGGCAAAAGGGCGAAAACGGGGCTCAACGCCCTTGGAGTAGAGCAGGGTGGTTTTGATGATACGCTCAACCCTAAATAGCGCGCTTTTGATCTCATCGACAATGGGGCGGTTTTGGGGGGTGACCCGTTTGGAAAGGGTAGAGAGCAGTAGGGTGATGGAGCCGATGGGGTTGCGGATCTCGTGGGCCAGGTGGGCGGCCATTTGCCCCATGGAGGCCAGGCGTTCCTTGCGCTTTTGTTCGGTGATATCGGTGGCGCTGATGATCTGTTTGCCCTCCCGTTTGCGCGACTTCACCAGGTAGTGACGCCCCTTGAGGTTGATCTCACTCTCTTTGTCGTCGGGGGGAAGCTGTGTCAACAGCTTTTCTAATCCTTTGGTTTCGCTGTTTTGCAAAAAGATTGAGCCGTCTTCGTTTAAAACCCACAAGGCGTTGGGAAGGGCTTCGATGATCTCGCCGATAAGTGACTGGAGCCTGTCGTAGGCGCCCCGCAGGGCGATATACTCTTTTTCGACATTGTAGGTCTGGGCGATAAGGTTTTCAAGCTGTTCAAGCAGGGTGGCCCTTTCCGTGTCGCTTAAAGAAGAGGGGGTCTCTTTGTTCATGCCAGCAGTCTCTCAAAATCTTTTAACTCAAAACAGAGCAGGGTGGGGTCCTGGCTTTGGGCCAACTCTTTGCTGAAACCGCTTCGCGAAAAGAGGGCGAAGTAGTGGGGTTGTAGGCCTGAACGCGCGCATTTGGCTTTGAGTTTGCTCAGCTGGCTTTTGCATATTTTGTGGCTTTTCCATTTGCATTCGCCCACGATCATCCTCTTATCCGCGGTACGCGCCAGCAGGTCAAACTCGTTGAGCCTATCCCAGTAGCTTCCATCCTCCAAAAGGGATGTCTCGGAGGCGAAACGGGTTTTGATAAGGGCGTTGGCCAACTCTTCAAACGTAAAGCTGACATAGCGGTCAAATCCCTCTTCCAGCGCTTTGAAAACGGGAGTGAAATCACCCGTTTCAAGGGTGTTGGCGTGGGGTTCGATGAAGGTGAACCAGAAACGGTAAAAGGGGAGGGTAAAACGCACCTTGTCCTGTACGCTGTAGCCCCGCTCCTCTTTGCGGCGTCTGCCGTTTGACTGGAGCCTGGGCGGGGTCTCCCTGGAGATTTGCTTGTGTAAGACCCCGACCCCCGCCAACGTATGGTAGATCCCTTCCCCGCGGGAGCGGGAGATGGCGGCCCTGCGGGCGATATTGATCGGCTTGCCGTCGGAGCGGGCCAGCGCTTTGAGAAACCGGCGGTTTTCGGGGCGCAAAAGGGCGGGCGGGATGATCTTGTCTCTAAAAAAGGCGTAACGGCTTAGAATATGGCGTTCAATCGCCTGGATGGGCGTTTCGTCAAAGAGCAGGTCAATATGCTCTTCCGCGCCGCCGAATACGGCGTAAAACTCAATGAGTTGTTCTATCTCCAAATGGGGAAAACGGCGGTGAAAACGGCGAAAGGTTTCGATCGGGACTTTTCCTTGTCGATAGGATTTATTTGGCGCAATTATAACACACCTGTGTTACAATCTTTGGCATGAAACAGTATGAGATTGAACGGCGTTATCTGCTCTATCCCTGCGGGGTGCGGCGCTGGTTGAAAGGGCTGGGGGTCGCGTGGGAGAGTCTGCCCGTGCGTCAGTTTTACACGGTGGCCGAAGAGGGGTTGAGCGAGCGGTACCGGCAGGTGGGCAACCGTTACTATTTTACCCGCAAACAAGGAAGCGGCCTGAAACGCATGGAGGAGGAGAAGAGAATCGATGCCCGGCTCTTTGAGAGCGCGTGGCGCAAAAAGGTGGGGGCGGCGATAAAGAAGCGGCGCTATCGGTTTGAGTGGGAGGGGCGGATTTATGAGCTGGACCGTTTTGAGGGCAGGTTGCGCGGGCTGGTGATACTGGAGACGGAGTTTGATGATGAGGCGTCGGCCAAGGCGTTTGTCCTGCCAAAACCTTTTGAGCGTGTCGTGGCGGAGGAGATTACCGACAACCCGCGTTATAGCAACGGCGCCCTGGCGGTGGCCGGCTCTTTACCGGCGCACGGGCAAGTGCGGATGGCGCAAAAGAGTGATGCGTTCAAAGCCGCCGTTTCGCTCAACTTTGGCCCCTTTACGCCCGCAAACGAGGTGCTAACGTCTCTGATCGCCGGATTGACAGAGCGGGTTTTGCGCAACCGTGAGGCGATTTTGGCGGGAGACGAAGACCCGGAACGCCTGCATCAGCTACGGGTGGGAATGCGTAAAATTCGGGCCCTTTTGTCGGTGGCCTCATCGCTTTTTAACAAAAAGTGGGCGAGTGAGGCCAAGGCGCGTCTGAAAGCGCAGATGGGGCCGACGGGGGAAAAACGGGATCTGGATGTCCATCTTGCCCGTATGGCCGATTATCGGCGTCTACTTCCCAAGCACAAACGGCATCAGCTTGATTGGCTTGAGGCCTTTTTAAAAGAGGAAAACAAAAAGGCGCGTACCGCTTTGCTTGCGCACCTGCAGACGGCTGAATTTTTGGCGGTATTTGAGGATATCGTAGCCGCATGTAGGCGGAGTGAGGCGTATAAAAAGAGGGCAAGAGGACCCATTTTGGCCCTGATACGCGCGCCCATGAAAGCGCGGTGGCGTCGCCTGGTGGAAGAGGGCCGGGCCATTGCGCCCGATACCCCGCCCAGGCACTACCATCGCCTGCGGATTGATGTCAAAAAGATGCGCTATATGCTGGAGTTTTTTCTACCGGCTTTGGATGAGGCGTCAGCCGGGGAAACAGTGGAAAAACTCAAGGCGCTCCAGTCGGTGTTGGGGGATCATCAGGACTTAGAGGTTCAACGCGACTTTCTCAAAAGGTTGGCCAAACGGGCGTCCCTTGAGAAAGAGGAGCAAGAAGCGATCCGTCTTTTGGATGCGACCATGGCGGAGCTGGCCGAGGAGAAACGGGCGGACTTTTTTAAAGCCTTTAAGCCGATACGCCGTGAAAAAGGGGTGTGCAAACGCCTTGTGTGTCGCAGGGGAGGCCGTACATGAGCAACAGCGGGCTTTATGTGGTGCCAAAGAGCCGGGGGGCGGGCGCCTTTTTTGTCGCCATGGGATTGACGGCCGGGTTGCGGCGCCGGTATGCCCGGGTGGCGGTTTTCAAGCCCATTGTGGAGGAGGAGAGTGACGAAGATATCAAGACGCTGATCGGCTATTTCGGGTTGTCCCAGCGCTATGAGGAAGCGGTGGGTCTGCGGGTGGACGCCATTGTCGAAGGGTTGGCCAGACAGTCCGAAAACGCGCTGATGGAAGCGTTGGTGGCCCGTTACGAGTCGCTCCAAGAAAAATATGACGCGGTGCTTTGTCTTGGGCACTATAACGAGCGTCTTGCCACCCTGCTGGAGGCCGATCCCAACCTGACGCTGGCAGGCGCCCTGGGAGTGCCGATAGCGGGGGTGATGCGTGCCGACGGCGCGTGGCAATCGGCCGACGCCGCCGTCTGGGTCAGGGCACTGCGCAAAGAGGGGCATAGGGTTTTTGCCCTCTTTCTCAATCGCGCGCCGGACGGATTGGAAGGGGATGAGATCGAGGGGGCGCCCTGCTATCCTATCACTTATCTTAAAACGTTGGATAGACCCACCACAAAAGATCTCCTTGCCCATCTGGCGGAGACGGGGCGGGTGCTTCTTTCGGGCAAGGGCGCGCCCAGGGCGATAGAGCGGATCTTTGTGGCGACCATGGGGGTTGACGGGATGCTCAAAGATCTCAAAGAGGGGGACGCGGTGGTGGTGTCGGCCGATCGCAGTGATCTCCTGCTGGCGCTCTCGGCCCTTGGCCGTACGCAGGGCGGGGCGTTGGTGTCGGCGGTGGTTCTGTGCGGCGGCGGGACACCCGCCGAAGGGGTGATGCGGGTATTGGCTGTCGAGGGGGCATTGACGGCGCCGCTTGTGACATCCCGGCTGGATGCGTCGACCCTGATTGTGCGCATGGCCGGTACGGAGGCGCGTTTGCGACTGGAGGATCGGCACAAGATTGAGCGGGCTTTGGGCCATTTTGAGCGTCATGTGGATGCCGGGCTTTGGGCGCGTCTACCCGTTTGCGAGCAAGAGATGCCCCTGACGCCGCCGCTCTTTTTGCACCGTCTTTATGCCCGAGCTGTTTCGCAACCCAAACGGGTGGTTTTGCCAGAAAGTGACGATGAACGGGTGTTGGAAGCGGTGGCGCTTGCCTCGGCCCGGGGGTTGGCGAAAATGGTACTGCTGGGTCGGTATGATGAGGTGATGGAGCGGGCAAGACGGCTTGGATTTACGCTGGAGGGGGTGGAGATTGTCGATCCCATGGCCGATTCGGCCCGGCTGGCCCGGTACGCCGACTACTATTACGCCAAACGATCTCATAAGGGGGTGACCCGTCAACAGGCGCTGGAGGCGGTGGCGGACGTGACGGTGTTTGGCACGTTGATGGTGGCTTTAAACGAAGCGGACGCCATGGTCTCGGGCGCTGTACACACGACCAGGGAGACCATTTTACCCGCTTTGCGTCTGATTGGTATGCAACCTGGGGTCAAGTTGGTCTCCAGCCTCTTTTTCATGGGGTTTGAGAGCGGTGTGCGCGTCTTTGCCGATTGCGCCATCGTGCCCGATCCCGACACCGAAGCGTTGGCCCACATCGCCGTGCGGTCGGCCCTGACGGCAAGAGATTTCGGCATTGAACCCCGGGTGGCGCTTCTTTCATACGCCAGCGGCGAGAGCGGCGTGGGGGCCGACGTGCAGAAGGTGCGTGAGGCGACCCGCCTGGCCAAAGCGATGCTTCCTGATGTGCCCATCGAGGGGCCCATGCAGTATGACGCCGCCGTTGACGAGGCGGTGGGGCGCAGAAAACTTCCGGCTTCTAAAGTGGCCGGGCGGGCCACGGTGCTGATCTTTCCCGATCTCAATACCGGTAACAATACCTACAAAGCGGTGCAGAGGGCGACGGGGGCGACGGCAATCGGGCCGGTTTTGCAGGGATTGGCCAAACCCGTCAACGATTTGAGTCGGGGCTGTAGCGTGGAGGATATTCTCAACACCATCGCCGTCAGCGCCGTGCAGGCGCAAAAGGGTCGGGCATGATCGTTTTGGCCCTGAACGCGGGCAGTTCTTCACTGAAATTTGCCCTATTCGAGGGTGAGAAGGTCTTAAACAGGGGCGTGATAGAGCGCATTGGACAACCCGGCGGGCCGGCCGATATGCAAGAGGCCGTACAGCGTATGGCCAAGCGGGTGGAAGCGGTGTGCGGCTGGGAGCGTGTCGGGGCGGTGGGCCACAGGGTGGTACACGGCGGCACGCGCTACAGTAAACCGGCCAGGGTGACGCCCGAGCTGAAAGAGGCGGTGGCCGAACTGGCGGTTTTGGCCCCACTGCACAACCCGTTGAACCTGGTTGTGTTGGAGGCGGCTGAGGCGTTGGCGCCGAAAGTGCCCCATGTGGCGGTCTTTGATACCGCGTTTCACCAGACGCTGGCGCCGTCGGCCTATCTTTACGGTCTGCCCAGGGAGGTTTATGAAAAACACGGGGTGCGGCGTTACGGTTTTCACGGCATCTCCCACGCCCATGCCGTCCGGACGGCGGCCGATTGGCTCAACTGCCCTGTGCGCTCTCTTCGGCTCATTACCCTGCATCTTGGCAGTGGGGCGAGCCTGTGCGCCGTGAAAAACGGCCAAAGCGTGGATACCTCCATGGGCTTTACCCCCACCGCCGGGCTGGTGATGGGCACCCGGTGCGGTGACGTGGATCCGGCGGCTG
>JAMOMS010000231.1 GCA_027067015.1 Campylobacterales bacterium
CGCCGCTTTACCGCTTTGAGGAGGTGATGCGCATTAACGTATGGGCCAACAAGGTTCTGCTTGATACGCTGATTCAGATGCGCATACCGGTGGCGCAGGTGGTGGGAATCTCTTCCGGCGCCGCGGTCAACGGCTCCAAGGGGTGGGGCCCCTACGCGCTCTCCAAAGCCTCGTTGAATATGCTCATGAAACTGTATGCCCACGAGATGCCCGAGAGCCACCTGTGTGCCCTCGCACCCGGCGTTGTCGATACGCCCATGGTGCGTTACATCGTGGATGAGGTAGACGGCAGGCGCTTTCCTTCGGCCGAGCGATTGCGAAACGGCCCCATTCTTACGCCAAACGAAGCGGTCAAACGGTTGATCCTGGCTTTTGAGGCGGTGAAAAAGTATGAGAGCGGAACGTTTTTGGATGTCAGGAAGATGGAGATAGACTCCCCTCCAGATCCCCGCGGCACACGGTAAGACGGGGTGGGCTGCTGCGTTCCCGCCCTGACCCGGTGTCCCGCCAAACCGTTGCACGGGTCTGAAGAGGAGCGCTCAAACCGCCGTAACGGGCTGAACGCTGGCGCAATTATAGCACAAACCCTTCAAATAACCAATGAGTAGGTCGATATGAACGCTTCACACGATTACGACAAGATCCTTACCCGGTTGGTGACGATACTGCACCGCCTCTATGAGGGGGAGGCGCTCAGTGTCAAGGCGCTGGCGGAGGAGTTTGGGGTCTCGACCAAAACGATTCAGCGCGACTTCAATGAGCGGCTGGCGCGCTTTCCCCTTGAGAAAGAGGGGCGGCGCTGGCGTCTGCGAAAAGGGTTTCGTATTGAGAAGGTCAGTGACCTGGAAAATACCCTGACGCTCCAGGTGCTTGAGAGCCTGGCGGCCGGGGTGGGCGGGCGTTTTGCCGAGCGCTCCGGCGCCTTGTTGGGAAAGCTCAAAAACGGTGACGGCCCGCCCTTGTTGAGCTATCTGGAGATTGAGGATATTACCGACCGGGCCGACGCGCTCAGGGTGATGGAATCGGCCATCTCGGCACGGCACATTTTGCGTTTTGAATACAACGGCAAACCCCGCGAAACCGCCCCTTATCGTATTTTGAACTTTGACGGCTACTGGTATCTGCTGGCGTTTGAGTTCGCTTCGGGGTTGGCCAAGAAGTTTTACATTCGCCAGATAAAAAAGGTACAGGAGACAAGCCGGACGTTTGAGCCGGACAAAGGGCTGGAGGCACGGGCGGCGGGGGCGCTGAATGTCTGGTTTGACCCCAACGTGGAGCCTTTTGAGCTGACGCTTCTGGCCTCTTCCTCTATCGCCAAGTACCTTTCGCGCCGGCCGCTCGGCCCGGGCCAAAGCATTACGGCCCGCTACCCAAACGGTGATTTGGAGGTGGTGTTAAAGGCCACCACCGTGGAAGAGGCGCTGGCTCTTGTGAAGAAATGGTTGCCCGATCTAAGGGTCCTCGCCCCCTCTCATGTCAAGGAAGCCTACGAAACGTTGCTGAAAAAGAGCCTGGCTTTTCAAACCGGACACGACGCTGTCTAAGAGCTTTTTTATCATGTCGTCATGCCATGAAAAGGAGTGACGATGTTACAGAGTATGGCCCAATGGGGTTCGGATATGCGGGTTTCGGGTGCTTTGATGGCGGCGGGGCTGTTGTTTCCCCCGCTTTATATGCTTCTTCTGCTCTTTTGGTTGACGGCGGCCGGTCGGGCGCTCGGGGCCGATTACGGTGACATGGCTTCCTATTGGCGCAAGCGGGTCGCCAACGCCTTGTCGCGTCGCAAACCCCACGTGTCATGCGCGGTACGCATGGCGGGTGTGCCGGCTTTTTGATGCTATAATCCTCCCGCATTCAACACGAGGGAGGCGGAAGTGAACAACCGTTATCTTACGCGGATCTGGCTGGGGATGCTGACCGTCGCGCTGGCGGCGGTGGTGTGGCTGAGTATGCCCTCCTGGCGGCTTTGGACGCCAGATGCCAAACCCCGTCCGGTAACACCCAGGGGCGATTTGTCAGCTGACGAGAAGGCGACCATCGCCCTTTTTGAGCACTGCAAGAACTCGGTGGTCTATATCGCCACCGCCAAGGCGGTGATAGACCCGTGGAGCCGCAGTGTCTTTAATATTCCAAGAGGCACCGGGACCGGTTTTGTCTGGGATGAGGCGGGCCATATTGTCACCAACTACCATGTCATTGAGGGCGCCAGTGAGGCCAGGGTGCGTTTAAGCGACGGGCGGGATTACCCGGCGGTGCTGGTGGGCGCTTCCCGCCGCTATGATCTGGCGGTTTTGCGTATCAACGTGCCCTTTCACCCGCCCAAACCGGTAATGGTCGGCACCAGCCACGATTTGAGAGTGGGGCAGAAGGTCTTTGCCATCGGCAACCCTTTCGGGCTGGATTGGACGCTTACCACCGGTATTGTTTCGGCCCTGCACCGCAGTATGGATGAGGGCAACGGCGTGGTGATTCGGGATCTGATTCAAACCGACGCGGCCATCAACCCCGGCAACTCCGGCGGTCCCCTGCTCGATTCGGCGGGTCGGCTTATTGGCGTTAACACGGCCATCTACAGCCCCTCGGGAGCGTACGCGGGCATCGGCTTTGCCATACCGGTCGATACCGTCAACCGCGTGGTGCCCCAACTTATCGCCCACGGCCGCTATCTGCCGCCCGATCTGGGCATAGAGACCGACGCGCGACTCAACCGCCTGGCCCGAAGACGGCTGGGGGTTGAGGGGGTGATGGTTGCGCGTGTGAGGCCGGGTTCCGCCGCGCAAAAGGCGGGGTTGCGGGGTATTCGCCTCTATCCGGACGGCTCTTTTGATTTTGGGGACATTATTGTGGCCGTTGACGGCCAAAGCGTACCCGATACGACAACCCTTGCGGAGGTGCTGGCGTCCAGGCACGTCGGTGAGCGCGTGACGCTGACCGTTCTTCGTAACGGCAAGCTTTTTGACATTTCCGTTACCCTGGAGGCGCAAAGGGGGGCGCGATGATTATCTATATCCACGGATTTGCCGGTAGCGGCTTAGGGGTCAAGGCGCAGGCGGTGCGGGCCTATTTCGGCAGGGAGGCCATGGCGCCCTCTTTGCCCCATATTCCCGAATTGGCGTTTGATACGCTCGATCAACTGGTCGGCTTTTGGGCCCAAAGGGAGCCCGTGGGGCTGATAGGCTCCTCGCTGGGGGGCTTTTACGCCTGGGCACTGGCCGAACGGCATGGGATCAAGGCGGTGCTGATCAACCCCTCCGTCAAACCCTATGAGACTTTGGATCTGTGGAAAGGGTTTGTCCGCCATTTTCACGATCTAAGCAGTTTCGAGTGGAACGACCGGCATATCCGGATGCTCAAAAGCCTCATCCCCAAAAGCGTCACGCCCCAAAACTACCTGCTGATGCTCCAAAAAGATGACGAACTGCTCGATTACCGCGTGGCGCTTGAGACTTTTGCCGGCGCGAAAACCGTTGTCGAAACCGGTGGCGGCCACAGCTTTGACGGGTTTGAAAATTATCTGGAAAAGATAAAGAGGTTTTTGGAAGATAGATCCCTATAAAGGGAAACAATGGTCGGAGTGGCGGGATTTGAACCCGCGGCCTCTACCACCCCAAGGTAGCACGCTAACCAGGCTGCGCCACACCCCGACATTGGAGGCCAGAATTATAGCAAAAAAATTTGATTATTCCAAGATGTCTTCGTAAAAGTCGTAGCAGGAGATGTAGTAGATGCCGTTTTGCTTCATAATGCGTCTGTCTCCGCGCTTGTAGGCTTTCTTAAAACGCTTGACCACCTGCTTGGCTTTGTTGTAGCTCAATTTTTGCCGCTGGATCAGGTCGCCCAGAGGAATCCAGCACTCCTCCTCTTCCGTTTTGGCCTCTTTTTTGCCCTTTTTCTTTTTCTTCTCTTTGGCCGGCTTGGCGGGCTCCGCCTCGACTTCGACGGTGTGGGCCTCCTCCTCTTCGGTCGGTTGCGTCGGGGCGATGGCGGGGTGTTCACGCCGGTAGATGGCTTTCATCTCGTTAAAGGCCTGTTTGAGCAGGGTGATCTCTTGCTGAAGGGTCTGGGTGATCTGGGCGTTGGCCTCCTTGAGATCCTCAATTGAGGCTTTGAGCACCTCGATGGTCTCATCCTTGGCCCGGATGATCTCGCGGTACTCCTCAATCAGCGAAACGTGTTCAACGGGATCGTTGTCAACCTCCTCTGTCACGGTGTCGGCCTCGGCGTTGTCAGAGACTATGACATAGAAGCGTCCGTCAATCTTGCGTGAGGGGAGTGTCCCCCGCTTGATCTTGGCGTAGACGCTCTGGCGGGAGAGACCGTGCATTTTGGCGTATTCGGAGGGTTTGACAAGCTGTTGCATCGGATGGTACCGTCCTGTAAATCTTGTTTGACGGATTATAGCAAAAGTTGTTCCGCAAGGTTGTCAGGCTACCCCGTCCTTGACAGGGACAAAGAGACAACTCTCGCCCGCTTCGGCGGTGACGGTGCCGTTTTCCTTGCGGTATCGGGTGATGATCTGCCTGCCCTCTTGCGCGATGGGGGCGACGAGAATGCCGCCTTCGGCCAACTGCTCAAAGAGGGTTTCGGGTACTTTGGGGGTGGAGGCGGAGAAAAGAATTCGGTCGTAGGGGGCGTATTGGCGCCATCCGCGCTGGCCGTCGTCGAGACGGGTGTGGATATTGTGAATATCAAGCGCCTTAAAGCGCTCTCTGGCCTCTTTAAGAAGCGACTCAATCCGCTCAATGGTAAAGACCCGGCGAACGATCCTGGAAAGTATCGCCGCCTGGTAACCGCTACCGCAACCGATCTCCAGCACATTGTCGGCCCCTTCCGGCTCCAGCGTGACGGTCATTTTGGCCACGGTCAGGGGTGAGCTGATCCACTGGTCGGCCTTGATGGGCAAAGCGTCCAGGCGGTAGGCCCAGTGTTTGAACCCCTTGGGCGCGAAGACCTCCCGATCTACCGAGGCGAACGCCCGCCAGATGGCGGGGCTTAGCGGTACCGCCGTGGCGATATCGTCGGCGAAATTCTCCAGCTTGAAGCGGGTGACGGCGTCCATCAAAAGCCCCCCATGGGAATATGGCGGCGTACTTTGGTAATAAGCTTTCTGTCCAGGTCGGCCTCTATGAGGGTTTGGTAGTCATCTTGCGTAACCCCGCCGCCGGGGGTATAAAGACCACTGCTTTTGGCCATATCCTCGTCGGCGCTGTTGGCCACCGCCACGTAGCACTGGTTGGCCACCGCCATGGCGTGGGGAAGCAGTTGCAGGTGCTGTTTTCTGGGCAGACCCCAGCGGGCGGGCACGGCAATGAGCTCCGCGCCGCGCAGTTTATGCCAAAACTCGGCGTAGCGCAGTTCAAAACAGACCATCAGCCCCATCTTCAGCCCGCCCGCCTCGAACACGCGCATCTTTTTAGAATCGCCCGCCCGGAAATATTTGTGCTCATCTCCCATGAGAAAGAGGCGTATCTTGTCCTGCTCATGCGCGATACGGCCGTCATGAAAGACAAAGGTGCGGTTGTAATACTCGCCCCTTTCCTTGACAATGGCGGTGAGGGTGACAACGCGGTTTTTGGAGAGCTCGGCCATACTTTTGATGGCTTCGTCGGCCAGGGCCACAGCCTCCTCCATCCGGTCGTAGGGGTAGCCGGTCAGGCAGACTTCGGGGGTGATGACAATATCCCCTGTGCACGCGTCCACCCGCTCTTTGAGGCGCTTTAGGTTGCGGCTAAAATCTTGCGGATGGGTGGGGAGTTGAAGCAGGTTGATGCGCAAGGGGTTAGAAGTCGTCAAAGCTGATACTGCCTTTGGAGTAGTTGGTGACGTTTCCTTCAAAGAAGTTGGTCTTCTGGTCGTTGAAGGTCGAGAAACTGTCCACCCATTTGATGGGGTTGTCGGCGCCGAACATCGGCTCAAACCCAATGGCTTTGAGGCGTTTGTCGGTTAGGTACTGGATATACTGGTCGATAATTTGCTGGTTCAGCCCCAAAATCTGATCTTCGGTGACATACCAGCCCCAGTTGCGCTCCAGCTCATAAGCCTGGCGGTACATCTTGCGCATATTCTCCACCACCTGCGGCGTAAAGAGTTGGGGGTACTCTTTCTTGATCTCTTTGATGATGTTGGAATAAAGCGCCAGGTGGGTCACCTCGTCACGCTGGATAAAGCGGATCATCTGCGCGCTTCCCAGCATCTTGCCGCTACGCGCCAGGGCATAGATGGCCGAAAAGCCGCTGTAGAAGTAGATCCCTTCCAGGCACTGGTTGGCTACCAGCATATAGATTTTGGCTTCATCATCCTCCTGGGCCTTGTCGCCGTACTTTTCATAGACGTCGCCGATAAAGGAGTTTTTGCGAAGCAGTTCCGTATCGGTCTTCCACATGTCATAGATTTCATCGGTGTTGATGGAGATGGAGTCCACCATTACCGCGTAGCTTTGCGAGTGCAGGGCCTCTTCAAAGGCCTGGCGTACCAGGCACATATTCACCTCCGGCGCGGTGATCCAGGGATTGACGTTGTCGGCGGTGTTGTTGGTTTGAATGGAGTCCATGAAAATGAGCTGTGCCAGCACCTTGTCGTACATCCGCTTTTCGGCCGGGAGCAGGTGCTTATAGTCCCTGGCGTCTTCGGTCAGGTCCACCTCTTTGGGGAACCAGGTATTGGCCATCATCACTTCCCAGAGGTTATAGGCCCACTCGTACTTGTTGCGGTTGAGGTTGATGATGCCCGGCGTACAGCCGTTGATGATGGAGGTGGTCGAACGCGTGGTGTCGCACTCGGTGCTGTAGAGCTTCTTTTTCATCGTTGCGGACCTCTGTTGATTTGATCGAGAATGAAAAGGATTTTATCGAAAGGAAAGCTAAAAAGAGTTTAAAGATAAGAAAATATTATGTAGTGCCGGGCTTATTGACAGCCCAGGCACTCCATGCTTCGGTCGGCCACGTCCTCTTGCATCTCAGGCGACTGGCTCCGCAGGTAGTAGGTGGATTTGATGCCGAGTTTCCACGCCTCGGTATAGATTTCGTGCAGGTAACGGCCGCTCGCTTTGTCCAGCGACATGAAGATATTGAGGCTTTGGCCCTGATCGATCCACTTTTGCCGTACCGCGGCGGCACGGACCAGGATCTTTTGGTCCAGCTCATAAGCGGGGGTGTAGTACTGCCACGTTTCGGGGGAGAGGTTAGGCACGACGACAGGAATCAGCCCGCTGAGGTTTTCTTCAAACCATTTGCGCTTGTAGACCGGCTCGATGGTTTGGGTGGTACCCACCAGAATGGAGATGGAACTGGTGGGGGCGATGGCCATCAGGTAGCCGTTGCGCATACCGTCGGTTTTGACCTTTTCGCGCAGGGCCTGCCAGTCGTAGATGTAGCCAAAGAGCC
>JAMOMS010000232.1 GCA_027067015.1 Campylobacterales bacterium
TGTACGGCTTGAGAGTGGCGACAAGGTTAACTCCATCGCCGTCTGTCCCAAAGAAGAGGCGGAAGAGGAGCTGGCCGAGCACTCTGACGAACTTACTATTGACAAAGTGGAATGACTTTTGCTTACACTTTGGCAACAACTCTAACCATCGAGGAGCCCTATTCATGAAACGCCAACTCCTTTCCGCCCTTCTGGGCGGCGGTCTGATTTTGAGCGTCGGCGGTTGCTCATTCAAAAGCGAGCCGACCGCCCAGACCCGCCCCTGCCAACCCTATGCCCAAACCCAACCCTGCCAGCCGCCCGCCCCGCAACAGGTAGCGGTTCAGGCATCCGCGCCGGCCAAGGCGCCCGAACCCAAAAAAGAAGAAAAGCCGGCCAACCCCTGTGACGGCATGACCCTGGCGCCCCAGTGCGACCTGCATTTTCGTGTTATCGGCCAGGGGGTCGCGCCGGTCAACACTGTCTCCCCCGCCCAGGCCATGGCGCTGGCCAAACGAGCCGCCATCGCCGACGGCTACCGGCAACTGGCTGAAAAAATCAGCGGTGTTTACGTGGAGGGCCGCGACATGATCAAAAACATGATGGTCCAAAACTCCGTTGTCCACACCCAGGTCAACGCCCTCATTCGCAACGCCGAGATTGTTGACACCGAATTTAAAGACGGACTCTACCAGGCCCAGATGGAGATCACCATCCACGGCGGCAAATGGTACGAAAAACTGGCCAACTGACCCTTCTTTTCTCCCTCTTTTTCTCCTCCCCGTTGCCGGGGATGGAGGATTATTACGTCTCCTACGCCCTTTTGACCGAAAAGCAGAGTGTTATAGCCGAGCGCATCTATATCTCCCGCGCCATGACGCCCCTGGGCGAAGCGGGAAAAGCGCTCTGCCGCTTCGAGACCGATCTGCCCGATTTTCAAACTTTCATCAAATATCGCAAACATCAAATTGTTACCTGCCTCATGCGCCAAGGCGTATTGGTGCACTCCTACGAAACCTCACGCAACGCCGTCATCTCCCGTGAGGCGGTCTGGCTCACCCTGCCGCCTGTTGGAATCAAAGTGGCCTTTAACGACGGGGTTGTTATAGTTAGAAAAGTGAAAAGTGAAAAGTGAAAAGTGAAAAGTCGAAAGGAGGGCGGATGGCCGTTGCATACACGTTGACCGAAAGAGCGAAGAGGTGCCCATGAAGATCGCCATTGTCGAAGATGACATCAATATGCGCAAATCGCTGGAGATCGCCCTCTCCGACTACGCCGACGAATTTGAGGTCAAGACCTTCCGAAACGCCAAAGAGGCCCTTAAAAAGTTGGACGACTCGTATGATCTTGTCATTACCGACATCACCATGCCCGGTATGGACGGCATTGAGTTTCTTGAAAAGCTGGATGGGCGCTATGAGGCGATTATTATTACCGGTAACGCCACGCTGGGCCGCGCCATTGAGTCGATCCGCCTGGGGGTCAAAGATTTTTTGACCAAACCCTTTGAGATCGAAACGCTGGTAGAGGCGATCCGCCGTAGCCGCAAAGCCGGTACTCGGCTCAAACAGAGCGCCCCCCGACACGACACCAAAAACTCCGCGCTCTTTTACGCTACCTCTCCCGCGCTTGAAAACGCGCTCAAACTGGCGCGCAAAGCGGCCCTTACCGACGCATCGGTACTCCTGTTGGGCGAAAGCGGCGTAGGCAAAGAGCTCTTTGCCCGAACCCTGCACGAAAGCTCTCCCCGCGCCAACGGCCCGTTTGTAGCCCTCAATATGGCCGCCATTCCCGAAAACCTGATCGAAAGCGAACTCTTCGGATTTGAGAAGGGGGCCTTTACCGATGCCATGGAGCGTAAAATCGGCAAATTTGAGTCAGCTAACGGGGGGACGCTCTTTTTGGACGAGATCGCCGAGATGCCGGTGCATTTGCAGGCCAAACTTCTGCGCGCCCTGCAGGAAAAGCGTGTCTGCCGGCTGGGCGGGCATGAGGAGATCGCCGTGGACGTGCGCATCGTGGCCGCCACCAACGCCGATATCAAGGCAAAGATCGCACAGGGAGAATTTAGGGAAGATCTCTACTACCGCATCGCTACCATTCCTATTCAGATACCCCCGCTTAGAGAGCGCACCGAAGAGATCCTGCCCATCGCCGAACGGATACTGGAAGAGGTGCGCCAAAAGTATGACCTGCCAGAAAAATCCTTCTCCGCCGAGGCCAAAGAGAGACTATTGCGTTATCCGTGGCCCGGCAACATTCGCGAGCTCATCGCCGTCGTTGAGCGGGCGACGATTTTAAGTGATACAAACAAGATAACGGCGGAAGATCTTTTTCTCGACGCCCGCTCATAGAATCATTAATTTTTTTTAGGTATAATCGCGTAATTTTTCCAAAAAACAAAGAGGGTCATAATGCGAAAATTCAACGTTGCGGTTGTCGGCGCCACCGGTGCCGTTGGTGAGGAGATGCTAAGAGTCCTGGAAGAGGTCGATTTTCCCGTCGCCAAACTGGTGCCGCTGGCCAGCGCCCGTACGGCGGGCGAGAAAATTGAGTTCAAGGGCGAAGAGGTTGTCGTCAAAGAGTTGACAGAGACCATTTTTGAAAAAGAGGAGATCGAGATCGCGCTCTTTAGCGCCGGCGGCTCCGTCTCGGCCCATTACGCCCCCTTCGCCGCCGAAGCGGGCGCGGTAGTGGTGGACAACACCAGCCATTTTCGTATGGACCCGGAAGTGCCGCTGGTGGTGCCCGAGGTCAACCCCGAAGATATCGCCCTATGGCAAAGCAAAGGCATCATCGCCAACCCCAATTGCTCGACTATCCAGATGGTCCAGGCCCTCAAGCCCCTTCAGGAGACCTTCGGCATCGAGCGGGTGGACGTGAGCACCTACCAGGCCACCTCGGGCGCAGGCAAGAGCGCCATGGAAGAGATGGTCAAACAGATGCAGGACTTCTTCGCTTTCAGACTGGATGAAAGCCCCCATGAGAAGTTCCCCCACCAGATCGCCCTGAATGTCATCCCGCAGATCGACGTCTTTATGGACAACGGCTTCACCAAGGAAGAGATGAAGATGGTCAACGAAACCTGCAAAATCATGCACGAGAGTATCGAGGTGGCGGCCACCTGCGTGCGCGTGCCGGTCTTGCGGGGCCATAGCGAAAGCATTACCGTCACCCTCAAAAAAGACGCTGACGCTCAGGCGGTACGCGAGGCGCTGGCAAAGGGAGAGAACCTGGTACTCATGGACGACCCCGCCAACGGCGTCTACCCCATGCCCATCGTCTGCGTCGATCGTGACAAAACATTTGTGGGACGCATTCGCGGCGACATCTACCGCCCCAATGTCATCCATATGTTCGTGGTGGCCGACAACCTGCGTGTCGGCGCCGCCACCAATGCCGTGCGCATTGCCAAGAAATGGATAGAGACGGAGGCCGTATGAAACGCCTGGAACAGCTCTTTGAGAGCGCGTTGTGGAACACCAGGCTACTGATTTTACTGCCGGTCATCTTCTCCATGATCGGCGCGGTGGCCCTCTTTGTCATCGCCAGTATCGATATTTATCATGTCGCAACCTATACCCTGGATGTCTATCTCAATCACCTCCACCCCAAAGATTTCCACGAGAAGGTTGTAGGCGACGTCATCGGCGCCATTGACCTCTATCTTATCGCCGTGATACTCCTGCTCTTTAGTTTCGGCCTTTATGAACTGTTCATCTCGCGTATCGACGCGGCGGAGGCGTCGGAAGGCTCCAAAATTTTGCAGATTCACTCCCTTGACCAGCTCAAGGACAAGCTGGCCAAGGTCATTGTCATGGTCCTGGTGGTCAGCTTTTTCAAGCGGGTATTGCATACCCATTACGGATCACCTCTGGAACTACTCTATTTTGCCATAGCTATTCTCGCCCTTGCCCTGGGGCTCTATTTTCTGCATAAAGGCGGTAACCACTGATGATTTTCGTAGATGCCTGTTTTCGTAAACCCACCCCCTACACGCCTGTTTGGATGATGCGCCAGGCGGGCCGCTACCTGCCCGAGTACATGGCCGTGCGCCAAAAGGCGGGTGACTTTCTGACACTTTGCAAAAACCCCGAAATGGCCGCCAAAGTGACCCTGCAACCGGTCGATATTATCGGCGTGGACGCGGCCATTTTGTTCAGCGATATTCTGGTGATCCCCCTGGAGATGGGAATGGATCTGAAATTTGAGAAGGGCGAAGGGCCCGTTTTTAGCGACCCCATTAGAACCACCGACGACCTTAAACGCCTACAACCCGACGCCCACGAGCGCCTTACCTACGTTTACGACACCATCAGACTGGTACGCGAGCGCCTGGCCAACGACAAAGCGCTCATCGGTTTTACCGGCGCGCCGTGGACGCTCATTACCTATATGATCGAAGGGCGCGGCACCAAAACCTACAACATTGTCAAAAAACTGATCTACACCCAACCCGACCTGGTTCACGCCCTGCTAAGAGAGGTGACCGAAACCGTCAAGCTCTATCTTGAGAAGCAGATTGAAGCGGGCGTCAATGCCGTGCAGATCTTTGACAGCTGGGCCGGGGCGCTTGAAAAACCGGTCTACTTTGAGTTCAGTTGGGCCTACATGAAAGAGATTGCCGCCTATATCAAAGGCAAATATCCCCACATTCCCGTCATCATGTTCCCCAAAGGTATCGGCGCCTACCTGGATGATATTGACGGCGAGTTTGACGTATTCGGTGTGGACTGGGGCACCCCCATGGCCCTGGCCAAAGAGAAGCTGGGAGAGCGCTACGTTTTGCAGGGTAACATGGAGCCCTGCCGCCTCTACTCCAAAGAGGCGACCAAAACGTGCGTGGAGAGTTTGCACGCCATCATGCGAGGCGACGGCCATATCTTCAACCTTGGCCACGGCATATTACCGGACGTGCCGGTAGAAAACGCGAAATATTTTGTCAATCTTGTACATGAGGTGACGAGAAAGTGATAATAGTACGGCTACTTTTTGCGCTTACTCTTTTTTTAAGCTCCTCTCTCTTTGCTGACACCATTGTCGACACCTACCGTACCAAAGGCATCGGCCCCATCGAAAGGATGTTGGATGAGCGGCTTAGCCAGCCCGAATACTGGCTTGAGGTATTAAAGTCACACGATAGCGTCTACGGCTACTTTGACCATGAGACCGACCTGCTTTTATGCTCCAAAAGCGACAAGATTCTCAAACTCTACAGCGCCAACAGCCATTTTCAACTCAAACAGGAGGCGCCTATTATTATGGGCAAACTCCCCGGCGACAAACAGACCGAAGGGGATTTGCGCACCCCTATCGGGGTGTATCACATTCTTTCCAAAAAGATCAACCCCGGCCCCGAATACGGTCCGCTCGCTTTTGTCACCGACTACCCCAACCGATACGACATGATTTTGGGCAAAGACGGCCACGGCATCTGGCTCCACGGCTATCCGCTGGGGTGTGATGACAAAGAGGCGACCAAAGGGTGCATCGCCATGCACAATGATGCCCTGGAACAGTTGGACAAACAGCTTGATTTTCGCCGGGCCCTGCTTATTATCAGTGAACACCCTATTCAAAAAATCTCCAAAGAGACCATGAGCCGTCTGCTCGCTTTTATTTATGATTGGCGCTATAGCTGGAAATACAATGATTACAACGCCTACCTGCGACACTATGCCCCTTCGCTTGTCTTTCAGGGCAACAAAAACTTCCAAGAGTTCAAAGCCTACAAAAAAGCGGTATTTGAAAAAAACAGGGGACGCAAAAAGATATTGCGATTTTTTGACCTTAAAGTCGTCCCCTACCCCAACGCCCAAAACAAAAAACTCTGGTACGCTTCCATGCGGGAGTTTTACCAAAGCGGCGGTTACCGCTATGACGGCCCCAAAGAGCTTCTTATCGAAGAGTTGGGCGACGGTCGTTTTCAGATCGTAGTAGAGTAATCACCATGCGAAAAATAGTGCTCTTCATTACCCTTCTACTGTCGGTTTTTGGCGCCTCTCAAAGAGATTTTACGCTCTACAAACGCCACGGATCGCCCGATAGCCCCACCCTTCTTGTTTTTGGCGGTATCCACGGCAACGAACCGGGCGGATACTTCGCCCCGGCTCTATTGGTTCAACACTACCGCATCGAAAAAGGAAGCCTCTGGATTGCCCCCAACCTCAATTTTGAGAGCATCTTGCGATTTCGCCGGGGCTATTTTGGCGACATGAACCGAAAATTTGCCACTATCAAACCAAACGACCCGGACAAAAAGACGGTAGAGCGCATCAAAAAGCTGATTCTTGATCCCAAAGTGGATCTTATTCTCAATCTCCATGACGGCCACGGCTTTTACCGTAACGAGTGGAAAAACGCCATCTTCAACCCCAGGGCCTGGGGACAGGCCTGCATTATCGACCAAAAAAGCATCGGCAACACGCGTTTTGGCAATCTTGATGAGCTTGCCCAGCGCGTCTCTATGCGATTGAACCATAAACTTTTCAAAAATCACCACATCTTCAACGTCAAAAATACCGAAACCAAGATGAAAGATGAGCAGATGCGTCTTTCGCTCACCTACTTCGCCATCACCCACGGCAAACCGGCCATGGCCATTGAGACCAGTAAAAATATCACCGACGTGGCCATGAAGGTGCTCTACCAACTGCGGGCCATTGAAGCGTTCATGGATGAGATGGGTATCAAATACTCAAGAGATTTTGATCTTAATCTTGCCACCATCAAAAAACTTCTTAAAGTGTACGGTTCTGTCGTGATTAACGGCAATATCCTCATTCCCCTTGACGGTGTTGACAAAATCCTAAGAAATATCCCGCTTTCGCGCCAAAACAACCGCCTGACCCGTGCCGACCACCCCCTGGCCGCCCTGAAACAAAACGGCAACCACTACGATCTGATGATCGGCCCCAATAAAATCACCACCCTCTACCCCGCCTACATTCCGGCCAAAACCGTTTTGCCAAATGTCCGTGTTGAAGCCGACGGCAAACAAAAAACGCTCAAGGTGCCCGGGCGCTTTACCTTTCAAAAACGTTTTGCCGTGCATGCCCCCGAAGGGATCCGTGTCAACGTCATCGGCTTTGCGAAAAAAGGGGTACGCAATGAAAACAATATTGAGATCCATGCCGCCAAACTTCTGCCCAAATACGCCATGGACCAAGAAAACCGGCTCTTTCGGGTTGAGTTTTACGAAGGCAAATTTTTCCGCGGCATGATCATTGCCGAAAAGGCAAAAGAGTGAACCTCACCTTCGGCCCCGTTCCCTCCCGCCGTTTCGGACTCTCTTTGGGGCTGGATTTAAGCCCTGACAAAAAGCGTTGTAACTACGATTGCCTCTA
>JAMOMS010000233.1 GCA_027067015.1 Campylobacterales bacterium
CGCCATAAGCGAAGGGGCCAGATGTATCGCCGGCGGTAAGATCAACGAGGGGCTTTTCATGCCCACCGTCATGGCGGACGTGACCGACGAGATGGCCATTATCTGCGAGGAGGTCTTCGCGCCGATCGTGAGTCTGGTCAAAGTCGAAGGTTTCGACGAAGCGGTAAGTAAAATGAACGACTCGCCCTATGGACTGCAGTTTAGTCTATTTACCAACGACCTGAAGATGACCCAAAAGGCGCTGGAGCGTTTCGAGTGCGGGGGGATTGTCGTCAACGACGTGCCCACCGTGCGCTTTGACATTCAGCCCTACGGCGGCGTGAAGCTCAGCGGCGTGGGGCGCGAGGGGCCGCAGTTTGCCTTGGAGGAGTTTACCGAGATCCAGTCGGTGGTGATCTTCTGATATAATGACAGAAAACTGTACAAGGAACTGTCCATGCAAGTGGTCAACTACACCAAAGCCCGCAACAACCTGCGCAAACTGATCGACGCCGCGGTCGATCATGATGAGGAGATCATCATCACCACCCGTGATGAGAAGACGGTGGTGATGATCTCGCTCGATCAGTACAACCTCACCCACGCCCAGATTCGCCGTGATGTCAAAGAGGCGTTTGAAGACATTGAAAAGGGGCGGTTGCTCTCTGTCGACGAAGCCTTTGAGGATGTCATGCGTGCCATCGCAAAAAAAGCCTAACGCGGTCTATCTGACATCCAAAGCCAAAAAGAGGCTTTTGGAACACGGCCTCTATCTGCTTGAAAAAACGGGTGATGTGCAAAAGGCCAATGCGTTTTTGGCCCGGATGCAAAGCTATCTGAAAGAGACACTTCTTGCCTATCCCCGGATCGGTCGGCCCGCTTCCGAGTTTGGCAAAGGGGTGAGAAAGTTTGTTTACCAGCGTTTTACCGTACTTTATGTTATTGAAAGTGACGCTGTTGTTATTTTGACCATTTACCGGGAGAACCTACCATGAAAAAAGCGGCGTTAAGCGCCTGTCTGGCCGGACGAAACTGCCGTTACAACGGCGAGATCAAGGGGCGTTTTGAGGTGGTGGCGAAGCTTGAGAAAGAGGGGTATGAGATCGTGCTTTTTTGCCCCGAAGATGCCTGCTTCGGCACGCCAAGAGAAGCGATGGATTTGACGGTTACAGATGAGGGCGTCAAGGCGCTCACCAAATTTAGCGGCGAGGATCGTACCCCCTGTATTGCCGAGTATGCCGAAAAATTTTTCAACGACCACCCCGACGTTACTCTTTTTGTCGGCAAGGCCCGAAGTCCCAGTTGCGGAGTTTGCAGTGCCAGGCTGTATGATGAGGAGGGCAATCTTTTAAGCGACAAAGAGGCGGGTATCATGGCCGCCGAGGCCAAAGCGAGAGCCATTGAAACACTTGATGACGAGATATTTTTGCCAAAACCGGACACGACGCTGTCGTAAAGGATGATAAAATGTGAAGCAGTGACGCCAAAGGAGAGCCATGCTTCACATCACAGCCCGCACACCAACGGCCAAACTCAAAATCCGTCGCGCCATGTCGCGGCTTTTTCAAGCGTACTGTTACACCTACTTGCCACCCAAAGAGCATGAAGGCTACAAACACCCCTTCGGCAAACGCTTCAAGCGCACCAACTTTCGTATACGCTACTTTGACGATCGCTTTGAGATAGACTTTACCGCGCTGGATGAAGCCTATGAGCAGACATTGGCGCTGGCACTGCTTAAAGAGGGGCTCAAGCTGGGAGAGGTGCGTTTTGCCGAAACGACGGTAAGCCTTCATCAGCGTGAGATTCCCGAAGGCGCGCTCAAGGTCAAAGGCTTTGTCTGCGCGGCGATTAAAAATCCGCTGACCAAACGCAAAATCTTTCTTGAACCCGGCGAAGCGCGCCATACCGAGATCGTTGCTAACCACACCTTGCAAAAATACGAAACACTCTTTGGCAAACCCTACGAAGGAACGCTTCGCATTACCCCGCTGTGGCAAAGCCCGAAACCGCAAACCTTTTGGTACGACAAAACCCCCTATGTGGCGTGGGAAGCCAAATACGAAATAGAAGCCGACGCGTCGATGAAACGGCTGTTGCTAACGACGGGAATGGGGAGTGATACGATGAAAAATCTGGGGTTTTTGGAGGTGGTGTAATGAAAACGGCAATCTCATGAATGGCAATTAAGTTGATTGTAAGGATTAAGAAAGTTGAGTCCCTATACCGCGGCCAGCGTCACCGCCAACGGCGGGAGAGGCAACCCCTACTTAGCTTCGGGTGATACCGCGGCCTATAACAGTGTAAGTATAGCGTATGAAACGCTAATGGAAACTTATGGTGGAATATGAAACAACGCATTAAAGAGCTTTTTTCTACTCAACGTTTGTCGCGGTACTGCTTACCCGGTCAGTCTGATGTTGACGCGCAATGCTTTATCAACTATTTAAGCGGCGTTAAGCGGGCTGAGTCGCTCTATTTTGCTTTACATCTTATTGAAGTGACGTTACGCAACGCTATCTACTACGCCTACAAAAAACACCATGCGTCCCAAGATTTTTTCTATTTACATCATACACATATTCGCGACAAGTATCTTAAGCGAAAAGAGTTTCACTCCAGAGAGTGCTGGAAAATGCTTTGCGGTGCGCGGGCGGCTCTGGTGCGCCGCAATGAACCTATTCATGAGGGTAAATTAATTGCCGAGCTCAACTTTGGGTTCTGGACAAAGCTTATGGAAGGCAAGCATCAAAATTATGACACTATGTGGCGGAAAATCTTTTTTGACGTTTTTTCCTATCATCCCCAACGAAACGCGTCTGTTTCTATACACCGATTAAAACAGGATGTATGGCAAAAATTTGAACGTATTAGAAAACTTCGTAACCGGGTATTTCACTACGAACCGATTGCGCCATTGGCACCAGATGAAAGATACAGAGAAATAGAAGAGATTTTGGGATGGATCGATAACGATTTACCGTCGTTACTGCGCTTAAGTGAATATGAAACGCACCGTTGGCAAGAGCCGTATATTGCCAAGATATTAAAACTCTCAAAGTGGCGGTGGCGCAGGCAACAGGTGTGTTTTAAACGTTTTTTCGGCTCTAAAAGGAGGGGACTATGAGCCTGGCACATAAGCTTTATCGTCTTGGCATGGCGGTAAAAGAAGATGAGATTAAAAAGACTTATGAAGTTGACATCGATGCATTCAAAGATAGTAGCTACATCACATTGGTAGTGGATTTTTCGGTAAAAGAGGGCAAGCTTACCGGAGAGCCTCGGTTGTATGAAAGCTCATTGGATCGTTTGCAACACTTTTTTACTAAAAAACTTGGTGGAACCAGCGACTCTTATTACCTTTATCCCAATTTTTACTACCAAAACGAAAAGGAGTTACTAAAAAAATTTCAAGCCAGTCGTCATACGTTGCGCAAGTCTTTGTTACGCTTTGGCAAACCGGAGCACCACAATCTTGTCAAACCCGTGCTGGAGTGGATAGAAGGTTATAAAAAAGATACTTTGGGGTTTGGAAAGTATCAAAAAGGTAACTATTTTTTGGTTTTGACGGTGAACGGCAAGAGTTTTGTCGAGTGGATGCCCGAAATGTGGAGTGGGTTTTACAAAGATTTTGTATCGCCTCACATTGAAGGAAAAGGGAAGCGTCCTGTTCCAAAACTTGAAGAAGCTATCGATGCGATTACGGGGCAAAAGGCACTATGCGGGTACAACCCTGACGTAAAATTTTTTACCTACGATAATTACGACGACATACTTAAACCCGATATTATCAATAAGCTTCCGCTAAGCAAAGAAAGTGCGGCGGCCATTAAACGCGGATGGTTGTTTGCGGTAGAGCATTTGCGGTTTTTTCATATGGGATTGGAGTATATGATTTTGCCCTCTACGGTGTTTGACGATCGCGAGGTGTTGCGTTTGATTGTCGATGCGATGGTGGGCGCTAAGAGTATGCAAGAGACGGCAAGTAATGAGGGGTATATCGCCACGCTTTTGAAAGAGATTTCCGAATACTCCCTTCGCGGCGGAGTGATGATGGATATACTCTTTTTAGAGTATAACGCCACCAACAAATCGGTAAAAATCTTTGGCTCTCTTGAAGATCTGTTACCTAGCAGGATCGCTCGAACTGTGCAAGTCATGCAGGAGAAAAAGATCGAAGACAGTGTGCTAAAAGATGCCGCAAAATTAAAAGAGGGGTATATTTATCTGGCGGATTATTTGATGCCCGTAACACAAACGGCAGAAACGCTTAAATCTAAAAAAGGCTTGCAAAACGCCTTGCGTCAAGAGCGGATTGCCTTGGCCAAACTCCTTTTGGGGTATCGTACGCTTGATTGGCAGGCCTTGATGAAGGCGTTTGAACACTATCGAATGTACCGCTATCAGCATAAAGAGAAGAAAGTGACCCGACGGCTTGTGCAAAAAAAGGAAAAAAAGCAAACCGAACCGGATCGCAATGTCGGCGTTTTGGAATGGTTGGCGTTCCCTGAACGGTTTGTACCTCAAGAAAAGAGGCTTATGGAGTTTTTTAGGGCCATCGGTGCCATTAAAATGAAAGGAGGGTGTCACGGTGCGGTTTGAAGAGTACTTTTTGGAGCAAAAAAATCGCCATCAAGAAGATCTCTTTTATGATCCGTTGATGGACGGCGCGTACATAACGGGCGCGTTTGCGGCGGCGATTGTTCATTATAGTTGGGAAGGGGTCTATCAAAAAAACGAAGAGACCGGTCAGTGGGAACAGGTCAACAAAGTCAGCCAAAACGAGAGCTTTAAAAAGTGGCTCTCCATTCGCCCGATCAACCGATCCAATCTTTTGCAAATTCGTGATAAAGCGGAGTTTTTTATGCGCCGTTTCGGTTTGTTGAATTCTCTAACAAAAGAGCTGGCCGAGCTTTCGACGCGTTATTTTTTGCCAAAGCGCCAAAGCGCGGTAAGTGATGCGGAGGTGTCGTTTGCCTTTTCTAGGGGCTATTATGACTTGATGAAATTTTTGAAATAAAAAAGGAGTCAACAATGAGTAATGTTAAGCAAAGCGAGGTGCTGTTTTTGTGGGACGTGAGGATGAGTAATCCCAACGGCGATATGCTCAACGATAACGCGCCCCGGTATGATGAGACCGATCGCAAAGCGATCGTAAGCGACGTGCGCATCAAACGCACCATTCGAGACGATATGCAAAGACGTTTGAACGAGACGATCTTTGTGAATAATCCTGAAAAAGCCATAACGGCCGAAGAGCGTTTTGATGAGCTGAAAAAAGCATCTGATAAATCTGATAAAAAAGATGAAAAAGAGGTTTTTCTAAGTTGCATTGACAACCGTCTGTTTGGCGGCGTGGCACCAAAAAGCAAACTTCAAATCATCGGCGCGGTGCAGTTTACCTGGAGTAAGTCGCTAAACCGCACGGAGATTGTCATCTCTCAAGGTACAGCGGCTTTTGGTACCAGCGGCAATTCGGTAAAAAGTTTTCGTATGGATCATTATCTTCCTTACGCCCTTTTTGCCTCTTACGCTACCGTGAACCGACTCAGTGCGCAATATTCCAAAGCGACGGAAGAGGATCTTGCAAAGATGTTTTCTTCGCTTTGGATGGGAACCAAACTTCTTAATACTCGAAGCAAAACGGGACAAAAGCCCAGGGTGTTGATTCGCATAAGCTATAAAGACGATTCAATGATCGGACTGCTTGATGAACTGGTAAAGTTGCGCAACGAAAACAGCGAGCAGATTCGCACCTTTGAGGCGTGTGATATCGATATGACCCCGTTAAAAGAGGCGATTGAAGCGATGGGAGAGCGTGTGGATGAGGTACGTGTATGGTTTGACGAGAGCGCCGAAAAGGTTGTAGAGCCGCTAACAAAATTGCCGCAAACCAAAGCGATTAAGCTTTCGGGAGCCTTTAGCTACGACGGAGCGTAACGATGGTGGCTTTTGAAATACGGGCGCGCTTCGGGGCGTTTCGGGATCCTTTTACCATCAGTCAGCACTTAACGCTACCTTTTCCTCCCAAAAGCGCCGTTGCCGGCCTGTTGGCGGCGATATTGGGCGAAACGGACTATCTGGAAGATAGACGTTATAGAGACTTTACCTATAGCGTCATTGTGCGCAACCCCGTGCGTCGAAAAAGTTTTTCGCAAAACTATATCAATGACTATACACAAAAGAGTAAAGCGCGTTTGACGGAACTTTCAAAAAAAGAGTGGGAAAAGGTAGCGGAAGGTTTTCGCGATAAGAAAAATCCCCAAAAACCCATAAACCGTGAACTGCTGATTGAACCGAAATATCTAATTTTTATAGAGAGCTTTTTTGCTGAAAAGCAACTGGAGCGATACCTTCAAGAGAAACGTAGCGCATTTTTCCCCTATATGGGAAACAGTGAGTTTGCGGCGGCGTTGGATTTTGTGACAATCTCTCAGTGTAATATCATAGATGGGGAAATCGCGATTGATTCGTTTATAAAAGGTGAAGAAAAAAACGCCATTATTTTTGAAGAGGATGTCCGCTATACCCCGCTGAAGATGAGTACGGCATTGGATAAACAGCGCAAAGCGCTAACGTATGCCGAAGTTGTTTATGCCGATCGTCCGATTCGGTTGAAGCAAACTCGGGCGATGGAAATGATGACCGATAGAGGGATATTCCGGTGTCATATGATTTAAATGATCCCAAATTGGTGCCGTTTTGGTCGCATCCGGGCAAACGGTATGTTGATCATATCAAGCGGATGTTGCAAGGTTTTAATGATGTGCTTTTCCAAGAAGCCGTGTATTATCACGACGTTATCAAACTTGCCACACCTTTTCAGACCTATATCAGGCTTGAACGAAAAGAAGAAGAGAGTATCGAAGCGTTTGAAAGACGCCGAATGGGCTATAAAACGACTCACGCTTTAGAGAGCGCGTATATCTACTATGTGGTAAATCGCCGCGAGGATGCGGGTTTTTTGATGGTCTTTACCGCCATTGCCAACCATCACGGCGCATTGCCGGATATGGCCGAAATGCTTCAACATATCAAAACAATTCCCGAAAAATTTAATAAAAGTGCCATCAAAGAGGTGACGGCACTTTTGGGTTTAAAAGAAGAAGAGAGTTTTTTTGCGTTTCAGCATTTCTTTTTTCACAGACTGCGCAAACAGCTTTCCGATTTTACGACACTTCATAACGCCATCAAGTTCAAAGAGCTTTTTTCCCGCCTTGTTTTGGCCGATAGATACGAAGCGGTTTTTGATGCGCCCTATAAGAATCTTCCCTATAAGGGTGCGGATGAGGTGAGGCGAGATA
>JAMOMS010000234.1 GCA_027067015.1 Campylobacterales bacterium
CAGACTCCTGTAGGCGATGGGGTCTTTCAGACCCGCTTTCTCAAAGCCTTTGAGACGTAGGCGGCAACTGTCGCACACCCCGCAGGCAAGTTCTTCGTCCTGATAACAGCTCCATGTCAGCACCAGCGGCACCCCCACTTCCGCCGCTTTTTGGACAATCTGCTCTTTTTTAAGATGCACCAGCGGGGTTTTAAGAACAATTTTTGTCTCCTCTTTGGTGCCAAGATTGATCGCCCGCTCCATGACAGTAATAAAATCTTCCCGGCAATCGGGGTAGCCACTGCTGTCCTCTTCCACCACGCCGATATAGAGAGCCTCGGCCCCCTCTTTCTCGGCCACCGCCGCGGCGATGGAGAGAAAGATGCCGTTGCGAAACGGCACATAGGTGATGGGCACCCCCGGCTGTAGCCCCTCGGTGGGAACCGCCAGGCTCTTGTCCGTCAACGCCGACGCGCCGATCTGGGCGAAAAAGCCCAGGTCAATCTCATAGCGCGCTTTCACCCCCAGCGCGTCGCAGATCGCCCGAAAGGCCGTTCGCTCTCTTCCTTCGGTTCGCTGGCGATAATCGAAGTGAAGCGCCACAATCTCATAGCCTTCCTGTTTGGCAATGTACGCCGCCGTGGAAGAGTCCATGCCGCCGCTTAAAATGACAACCGCTCGTTTCACGCCGCTCCTTCCGGTTCATTTGGCAGGATTTTAACGCATTTTGGATAAAATCGCCCCTATGATCGAATTAACCAACACCACCGACTTTCAACCCGATATTAACCTTTTGGAGCGTCTGGCCCAACGCTTAAGTGAGCGTCCCGTGGAGCTGATACTCACCGACAACGCCGCCATACAGGAGCTCAACCGCCAACACCGCGACATCGACAAGCCCACCGACGTACTCAGTTTCCCGCTTGAGAACGTCCCCTTCGCGCCCCTTGGCACTGTCGTTATCAGTGTCGATTTTGTGCGCCAAAAAGCCCAAGCGCTGGGGCACACGCCCCAAGAGGAGGCCGCCCTGCTCTTTTTGCACGGCCTTTTACACCTGCTGGGATACGACCACGAAACCGACGAGGGACAGATGCGCCGGGAAGAGGAGAGCATCATTCGGGAATTTTCACTCCCTGAAAGCCTTATTGTCCGCACGGAGGAGAACGCATGATCGACCTGCTTATCTTTATCGTCGGCATGGCGGCGCTCATCGGCGGCGCGGAGCTTTTGATACGCGAGTCCGAACGCATCGCCCTGCACTTTGGCATCAGCGAGTTTGTCATCGGGGCCACGCTTATCGCGCTGGGCACCAGCCTGCCGGAGATGGCCGCCAGCGTTACCGCCAGCCTCAAGGGCCAGAGCCAGATGGCCGTGGCCAACGTACTGGGCTCTAATATCATGAACATCGCCCTGGTCCTGGGAGCTGTTTTCCTCATTGCCCGACGCATCACCCCCGACAGGGACCTCTTTGCCAAAGACAGCGCCTGGCTGCTCTTTCCGGCTATCGTCTTTCCCCTTATGACCCTTGACGGCACCCTTTCTCGTCTGGACGGGTTACTGCTGATGGCCATGATGGGCGCCTATCTGCTCTTTTTGGTGCAATCGGAACAGACCGAAGAGTTGGCGGAGATTGACGAGGAGATCAAAAAAGAGCCCTTCAACTGGGTCAAAACCGCCGGCTGGCTCACGGCGGGCTTCGCGCTTGTCATCGGCGGTGCCGACTACGCCATCGAAAGCGCCTCAGCCATCGCCCGGGGGTTTGGGGTGAGCGAGTGGCTGATCGGTCTGCTTCTGATTGCGTTTGGCACCAGCCTGCCCGAACTGGTGGTCAGTATCAAAGCGGCCCGCGCGGGCAAGGCCGACATGAGCATCGGCAACATCATCGGCTCCAACATGGCCAACACCTCCGTGGTGCTGGGATCGGCCGCCGTCACCCGCCCGCTTCCCTTTGATCTTTCGGCCAACTCTTTTGATCTCTTTTTGATGATGGGAGTAACGCTGATGCTCATCTTCATCACCGCCAACCGCCTCTACGCCAAAGCCAGCGGCGTGATGCTGTTGATCGTGCTGGGCATCTTCCTCCAACACGCCCTGGCTTAGCGGATATACCCCTCTTTTAACAACCAGTTGTAGATTTTTTCGGCAATCGGGCCGGCGGCGTGCCCGCCGTGCCCGCCGTGCTCAACCAGAATGGTCACCACATACTGGGGATTCCGGTAGGGACCGTAAGTAGTCAGCCACGCGTGGGAGCGGTGAAAGTAGGCCAGATCCTCCTCTTTCATCCGCTTCTTCTCCTCCTGGGGAATCCCGATCACCTGGGCCGTACCGGTCTTACCCGCCACTTTGACCTTACAGCGGTGCAAGGCGGCATAGGCCGTCCCTTTGGGGTGATTGCACACCTCGTACATGGCCCTTTGCACCAGGGGAAGCACCTGCTTTTGGCGGGGGGTCAATACCTCTTCGCTTATCAACGGCACCATTTGTTTGGCCAGCCGTTTGGCCAGCGTGGGCTTTGGTAGGCGCCCCGTGGCCAGCATGGCGGTGTAGCGGGCAATCTGCATGGGTGTAACCAGCACATACCCCTGCCCGATGGCGGCGTTGAGCGTTTCGCCGATATACCAGGGCTGGCCGTAACGGTTCATTTTCCACATTTTGTCGGGCATGACACCTATAAACTCGTTGGGAAGGTCAATGCCGGTTTTGTGCCCAAACCCCATCTGGCGTAGATCCTCGGCGATCTTGTTGATGCCCGTTTGCAGGCTCCCTTTGTAAAAATAGACATCACAACTCTCCCGAATCGCCTTGACCATATCGGTCTTGCCGTGTCCCACGCTCTTCCAACAGCGGAATTTGTGCTTGATCCGCTTGCCCAGCTCAATGGCGCCGTTACAAAAAAAGGTGTGATAGGGTGAGACCTTCCCCGAATCGACCAGCGCCAAAGCCACCCCCGGTTTAATAACCGATCCGGGCGGATAGAGACCGTGAATGAGCTTATTGGTAAAGGGATGGTTGAGATCCTCGATGATTTTACGCCACTCATCTCGGCTGATCCCGCTGACAAAGTCGTTGGGATCATACGCCGGGTAGCTCCCGGCGGCCAGCACCTCACCGTTAACCCCCATCACAACCACCGCGCCGGTGGCGTTGCGTTCGGCAAAAAGATCAGAGAGATACTGCTGAAGCCGCATATCCAGATAGAGCGTCATGTCGCTCTCCTCTTTGGGATCCACCCGCTCCAGCTCCGCCACCTCTTTGTTAAAGGCGCTCACCATCACCTTGCGATACCCCGGCACCCCTTCCAAAAAGCGGTTGTAGTAACGCTCCAATCCGCTTTTTCCCGCAATACCGGTCAAGCCGGTAATCTCGTCACGGCGAATCTCTTTCTCGTTGGCTTTGCCCACATACCCCACCACATGGGCCGTCACCGGGCCGTAAGGATAGTAGCGTTTGGTCGTCGGCTCGACCGAAAGGTTGGGGGTACGGGAGAGTTCCGTGTAGTGGGGAAGAACCTTTTTGTAAGAGAGAAAGTTGACCACCACGATCGGATCATGATGGTAAGGCGAGTCCTTTTTAAGATAACGCCGAATGATCTTTTGCCGATCCACCTCCCCAAAAGCGTGGACAATGGCATCCACTGCCTGCCGGAGGCTTTCTCTTTTTTTCCGGCCTGACAGGTGCGGCGCAATAAGAATCTTAAACCCGATCTGATTAATGGCCAACGGCTTGCCGTTACGGTCCAGTATCTCGCCGCGAACGGGAAGGATCCACTCCTTTTTGACAATATTCTGATTGGCCAGCGATTCGTAATAGGCGTTGGATTTGATGGAAATCTGATAGATTCTTCCCAATAAAATCGCCCATACCGATAAAAAGAGGGCTATCACCAGCTTGACTCTCACACCAACACCGCCCCAACCAGATCCATAAGCAGATAATAAAAAAAGATAGGGTGCCAAACCAGGCTGTCCGAGCCAAAAACCGCCTGAGATAAAAACAGTAACCCCAGATAAAGCAGGTTAAAAAACACCACCGTCATCCCATCGACCATGCCGGAGCCAAAAAGGGTATGGCGCAAACGGGGCTCGACAAACCGGTACATCACATACATACTCGCCAAAACACCGTAAAGCGGCACTCCCCACACCGCGCTGAAAACCAGGCCGTAAAGGGTCCAAAGAAGCGCCGTCCAGTATGCGCCGCCTACCAACGCCCGGCGCCACAACAGATAGACCGTTCCCAAAAAAGGAGGGAAAAAGGGGTAAAGATTGCCCATCAGCGGGTACAAAAGCGCCGCGCCAACAAGCAAAAAGATCAGCGGACGGTTTTGATAAGCGAGATTTCGTTGCATACGGGAAAGTGTTTGCATTTGATGCAATCGGCCCAGATCTTGTGTTCGGGAATGCTCTCTTTGGGAATCTCTTTAAAACCGAGCGCCTCAAAGAAGGGGGCGTTGTAGGTTAGCGCCAACACGTCATAAAGGCCCAACGCTTCCGCTTCCCTCACGGCCCGGGTCACCAGCGACGTACCGATACCTTTTCCACGATGCCCCTCTTTAACCACCAGACTGCGAATCTCACCCAACCGGGGCGAGTGAATATGAAGCGCTGTATAACCGATAATTTCGCCGTTTTGTTCAGCTACGATATAAGAGCGGATATTGGTGGCCAGTTCATCGTCGCTTCGGGGCAGAATAATCCCCTCTTCCACCTCTTTTTTGACAATCGCCTGCATGGCGCCAATATCATCCAAAACCGGTTTGCGGTACATTACGGACACGGTGCCCCTTTGATGACAATTTCAAAAATAAGCCGTTCAAGCTTCTCTACCCCTTTACGCTTCTGGCTTGAAAGCACCAGCGCGCCGGGACGGTCCCGCAACAGCGCCCCCATCTCTTTTTGGTTGAGTTTGTCCGACTTGGTAAAGAGCTCCATATAACACTGATCCGGCCCCAAAAAACCCCGGATATAGTCGGCCACGTCATTGTCAATCGGCTCATCGGGGTGGCGGGCGTCTCTTAGGTGCACGAAAAGGCGGATGGTACGACGGCTCTTGATAAAATCGTTCAAACTCTTTTGCCAGGCCTGCTTCATGCTTTTGGAGACTTTGGCGTACCCAAACCCCGGAAGATCCACGAAATGGAGCCGAAACTTCTCACCCGTCTCATCCTCTTTGTAGGTGATGTCAAAGTAGTTAATCAGCCGCGTTTTACCGGGTGTCGAAGAGCTTTTGGCCAGGTTTTTGCGACGGGTCAGGGCATTGAGCAGTGAGCTTTTACCAACATTACTGCGTCCCAGAAAAACCACCTCCCCGATCCCCTCCGGCGGCGCCTCCTCCAGACGGCTGGCACTGGTTATAAAGGAGGCGTCAACGATTCTTGCCACTTTTTTCCTCAACCTGGAAAATAAACTTGACCGGTTTGCTGGCGTTGCCTTTAACACTCGATTTGCCCGAAAGCCTGTCCACGATCACCTCATCCCCCTTGACGGTACGATCCAATCGGGGTTGGCGCAAAAAGACATGGCCGTAAAACTCATAAATCTGCTCAACCGGTTTATAGACCAGCTTGTCCGCCTTGCCGGTGTAATATTCATCGTTTTTGGTCATATGCACAACAAATGAGGCATTACCGATGGCCTCATAGCGCTTGGGATTGCGCTTGGCGTCAAAATAGACAATCACCTGCGACGCGTTGAGCTCATCGGGCCCTTTTTTCATATGCACATGGCCGATAAATTTGGAGATCATCTTTACCTCATCCGCCTCAAACCGATCCGACGTAATCTCCACCTGTTCCCGCGTTCCCGCGCACACCGCCGCGACAACCGCAAAAAGTAGCGCTACTTTTTTTCTCATCGTTTAAAATCCTTCCGGGAGATTTTCGCATGAATACTTAAAGCTTTTATTTTACCGCTTTTTTGATAATACCTAAGGTGTCGTCCCGTCACAATACTCTTTCCGTAAGTAATGACAAAGGGGGCCCTGTCGGTGGTGTAGGCTTTCATTCGCATATCGTAATAAAGATATGGCGTACGCATCTTCCAGCCGTCTTCGCGCTCAAGAAGAACATCCTTTTTTAACTCAATGGCTTTATTAATGACAAAAAGCGCCTCATTGGCCACCACCTTCTCGCGCCCCTGCTCACCCAGCCGATTAAGCACCGGATCATACACCATCAGTTTCTCACCGAATTTCCAGGCCGCGCTCCCTTTCAGATAGTCCCGCACCCCTTCGGGGAAAATGGTATAGGAGTCAAAATCAAAAAAGGCCACCTGCGGCACCCCTTCATGCTTGGTTACGCTTACATGGTAGGGTTTCAGCCAAAAGATGGCGGCCAACGCCAAAAGCATCATGGCGCCGATAAAGTGGCGAATGTTTAGATCCATGGTGCCAGGTACTCCTCTTCCAACCCCTCCTGACGTACCAGCATCTCCACCATCTCCCGTACGGCTCCCTCGCCCCCTTTTTGACTGAGCACCACATCCACGCTCTCCAAAATCCTGTGGTGCGCGTCGGCGGGCGCAAAAGAGACGGCGCACCGTCGCAAGGCCCGGTAGTCATTCATATCATCGCCTATCATCGCCACCTCGTCCAGCCCGATACCCAGAGATTCGCACAACCGCTCCAGCCGGCCCAGCTTCTCCCTCTCCCCCTGGTAAAGATGGGTTATGCCAAGCTCTTTGGCCCGCCGTTCCACGATGGCCGACCTGCGCCCGGTAATGATGGCCGCTTCCCGTCCGATCCTGAGCCAGTTGACGATGGCAAAGCCGTCCTTGACGTTAAAGGCTTTGAGCTCCCGTCCCTCACTGTCGTAGACAATCCTGCCGTCGGTCAGGCAACCGTCCACGTCCAGTACGATGAGTCGGATCACAGCACACCTTTGGTGCTGGGCACACCGGCCCGCTCCGCCGTTGCCAACGCCCGGCGCAAAGCCACGGCAACGGCTTTAAAGGCCGCCTCAATAATATGGTGACGGTTCTTGCCCCTTTTGAGCGTCATATGGGCGGTAATACCGGCGTTGAAGAAGAAGGCGCGGAAAAACTCCTCCGCCAACTCCGCGTCAAAAGCCCCCACCTTGCCCTCGACCGGCACGTCATAAAAGAGATAGGGGCGGTTGGAGAGATCCAGGTCGCACGCCACCGCCGCCTCATCCATCACCACCACCGCACTGCCGAAACGCTCAACCCTCTCAAGGGGAAAGACCGCTTCTTTAAACGCCTCTCCCAGCACAATGCCCACATCCTCCACGCTGTGGTGATCATCCACGTGGGTATCCCCCTCGCAGGTAACCGCCAGGTCAAACCA
>JAMOMS010000235.1 GCA_027067015.1 Campylobacterales bacterium
GTCCCACGGGCACATAGTAGGCCCTCTCCTCCTCAAAACAGAAGCTAAAGCCCACCAAATCGGCCTGCCGTACATCCAACGAGTCGGTTTCGGTATCGATCGCCACAGGGGTGTCGGGCCCGATGGAGGCCACCAGTTCGGCCAACTGTTTCTCATCATCCACCAACAAAGCCTCAAAACGGCTTGTCGACGCTTTGGGCGCCTCTTTGACCCGCGTCGAAGGCCCCAGCCGCCGCAGGATTGCCCGCATCTGCAGACGTTGGAGATCCTCTTTGATCTTTAAAAGCGGCTCCTCTTCGGGCAGGGCCAGGCTTTGGAGGTCGCATGTTTGAAACAGGTCATCTTTGAGTGTCACCAGTTCCCGACTGCGGAAAGCCTCCGCTTTGTGGGTCTCAAGCAGTCGGCGGATCCGTTCGGGCTTGACCTCATCCAGCCTCTCATATATGGCGTCCAGGCTTCCAAACTGCGTCAAAAGCTTTACCGCCGTCTTGGGGCCGATCCCCTTGACACCGGGCACGTTGTCGGAACTGTCGCCGATAAGCGCCTGGTAATCGGTAAACTGCCGGGGGTGGATGCCGTACTTCTCAAACGCCGCCTTTTCGTCAATCTCCACCTTTTTAAGCGGATCAAACAGCACCACCCTGCCGTCGTCGATGAGTTGGTAGAGGTCTTTGTCGTGGCTGACAATGCGCACCTTCAGCCCCCGCTCTTTGGCGCACCGTACCATGGAGGCGATAATGTCGTCGGCCTCATACCCCTCTTTGGCCATCTTCGCCAACCCCATCTTCTCAATCCACGCAATCGCCACGGGCAACTGCGTTTTGAGCTCCTCGGGGGCTTCGGGGCGGTTGGCTTTGTATTGGGGATCAATCTCCTGCCGAAAACTCGGCCCCGGGGCGTCCAGGGCAAAGAGAAGGTAGTCGGTGGGGTACTCTTTTTCAAGATTGAGAATGAGGTTGGCAAAACCGGTCAGCAATCCCGTGGGAAACCCCTCCGCGCTTTTGAGCGGCGGCAGGGCGTAGTAGCTTCGGAAAAAGAAGCCGAAGGTATCGATCAGCGTCAGGGTCTTCATGCGTCCCACTGCGCCTTTAGCTCTTCCAGTACCTCCTGCAAACTCTCTTCATCCAATCCGCCCTTTTTGGCGATCATGACGGCCCGCTTTACGCTCTTTTGCGCCAACGGGGCGGTGACGCTGACCGCCTCATTACAGACCCGAAGCACCCAGGCGTCCATTTTAACCTCGTTATCGGCCTGGTTGGGCTGGTCCGCCCACTGAATCATATCGGCAAAGAGCGGATCAAACTCCCAGTGTTTGAGCATGGCCGCGCTCACTTTGGCGGTGGTGACATCCAGGTAGTTGCGCTCGATCTCGCGAATGTCCCATCCCGCCTCCAACTCGGCTCGGAAGGTGGCGTCCTCACCTTCTAAAAGCAGTTCGTCGGCAATGACGATTTTACCGATCTCCTGCAAGAGCGCCGGCAAACGGATTCTCTCCGCCCTGGAGGCATCCAGCTTACGCATCCACCTTTGCGCCAAAAGACTTTGAAAGGTTGAGATTTTGGCCAGCTTTTCGCTGGTAATCCCGTAGGGAGAGAGGTCGGAGCGAAGCATATTGCGCACCGAAAGGCTTACCACCAGATCCTTGACCGCCTTCATCCCCAATAGCGCCACCGCCTGCTCCACACTGCTGATCTCTTTTCGCAGGCCGTAATAGGCGGAGTTGAGGGTTTTAAGCAGGTCGGCCACCACCATCGGGTCTTTTTCGATCACCGCCGCGATCTTCTTCACATCCACGTTGGGATCGGCATACGCTTTCTCCAGCTCGTTTACCGTCTGGGGAAGGGGCGGAAGGGCGTTGATACGTTCCACCAGCTTCTTGTTGATCATGGGCCTTGTCCTCGTTTTTTGAGAACCAGTATAGCAAACCGATCGTTAAACTATTCCAAGCTCCTTGGCCAGGAAACGGCCGGTGTAACTTCCCGTTTTTTCATGTGATCTCGCTACCGTTTCGGGGTCGCCCACAGCCACCACTTTGCCGCCGCCGTCACCCCCTTCGGGCCCCATGTCGATGATATAGTCGGCGTTTTTGATCATATCCATATTGTGCTCAATGACCAGCACGCTGTTACCCAACTCCGTGAGATGGTGCAGTACTTTTGTCAGCCTGTCCACGTCGGCGAAATGAAGCCCCGTGGTGGGCTCGTCCAGAATGTAGAGGGTATTGCCCGTATCCCGGCGGGAGAGCTCCTTGGCCAGTTTGATGCGCTGGGCCTCGCCGCCGGAGAGGGTGACGGCGTTTTGGCCCAGGGTAATATAGCCCAGCCCCACGTCATAAAGGGTTTTGAGCTTGTTGAAGATTTTGGGATGGGCCTCGAAAAAGCGCATCGCCTCCTCCACGCTCATGGCCAGTACATCGGCGATATTTTTGCCTTTGTAGTAGATCTCCAGAGTCTGGGGATTGTAGCGCTTGCCCCCGCAGGCGTCACACTTGACCATGACATCGGGCAGAAAGTGCATCTCAATTTTGATCTCCCCCTCCCCCTGACACTTCTCGCACCGCCCGCCTTTGACGTTAAAACTAAAACGCCCCGGCTTGTAGCCGCGAATCTGGGCCTCTTTGGTCTTGACAAAGAGCTGACGGATCTCGTCCATGACGCCGGTATAGGTGGCGGGGTTGGAGCGCGGGGTACGGCCAATGGGACTTTGGTCCAGGTAGATCACCTTATCGAGTTGCTCCAGCCCCTCAATCGCCACGCCGTCAACCTTTTGCACCCGTTTGGCCCGATTCAGCAGTTCCCTGGCCACCGGCAGTAGGGTTTGCAAGATCAAAGAGCTCTTGCCGCTACCGCTTACGCCCGTAACACAAACAAAGTTTCTTAACGGAATCTTGACCGACAGGTCGCGGATATTGTTAATGTTGACGTGCCTGATCTCGATCCACGCCTCCTGGGGACGGCGGTGAAAATACTCGATCTTTTTGCGCCCGGTCAGGTACTCGGCGGTCAGGGAATCGCTCTTTTTAAGCGCTTTTAGCGGCCCCGCGAAGACAATCTCACCGCCGTAGCGCCCCGCGCCGGGGCCGATGTCGACAATAAAATCGGCGGACTCTATGGTCTCTTTGTCGTGCTCTACCACGTAGACGCTGTTGCCTTTGTCCCGCAGGGATTTAAGGGTGCGGATGAGCTTTTGGGTGTCGCGTTCATGCAGGCCGATACTGGGCTCATCCAGCACGTACATCACCCCCGTCAGGCCCGATCCGATCTGGCTGGCGATGCGAATCCGCTGGGCCTCCCCGCCGCTGATGGTTCGCGCGTCACGCCCCAGCGTCAGATACCCCAGCCCCACGTCGTGCAGAAAAAAGAGGCGCTCGCGGATCTCTTTGAGAATCGGCTCGGCGATCATCTTCTGCTGATCGTTGAATGTCTCAAATCGGCTCTTGTCGCGGAAAAACTCGTAGCATTGGGCAATGGGCATATCGATGATCTCGGCGATGGTACGCCCGGCCACCCGCACCGCCAGCGATTCGGGCTTGAGCCGGTGTCCCCGACACTTGTCGCACACCTTCTCGATCATATACTCCCCAAACTCCCGATCATCCTTGAGCATATCGTAGCTGATCTTCACCGCCCCCGGCCAGACCCGCTCCAGCCGGTGGCGTTTCCAGGTAAAATGCACCACCTCGGCACTGCCGTAGAGAATCTGCTTTTTCTGGTGCTCTTCCAGCGTCTCGTACGGCACGTCGGTCGCAATGCCCGCCTGCTCGCAAAAGGCGGTCAAAAACTTGAAATAGTAACTGCGGTTGTAGCCGTACAGGGTTTTGATGGCCCCCTCACCCACGCTAAGATGCGGGTCGATCACTTTTTTCAGATCCAGCGTATAGCGCATCCCCAGCCCGTCGCAGGCGGGACAGGCCCCTTTGGGGGAGTTGAACGAAAAGCTCAAAGGCTCCAACGGATCAAAACTCACTTTACAGTGAAAACAGGCCAGGTGCTCGCTGTAGTGGATCAACCTCTCGGTGTTCATCTCTTCAAAGTTGAGCACCTCGATCTCCACCTCGCCGTAGCTCTCTCCCAGCGCTTTTTCAATATCCTGGGCGATCCGCTCACGACTGCTTTCTTTAACCGCCACCCTATCGATCACCGCCTTGATGGTGTGCTTTTTGGTCTTGCTTAGCTCAATCTCCTCGTCCAGCCGCACCATCACCCCGTCGATCATCGCCCGCACATACCCTTTGTGTCTTAGCGACTCGATCAGATCGGCAAAGGTCCCCTTCTTCTCCCGTACCAGCGGCGCCATAATGACCAGCTTGGCCCCCTCGGGAAGCCCCAACACCTGCTCAATTATATCCGCCGCGCTCATCTGCGACACCTCCCGGCCGCACAAATGACAGTGTTGGGTGCCCACCCGCGCAAAGAGCAGTCGCAGGTAGTCGTAGATTTCGGTAATGGTCCCCACCGTGGAGCGGGGGTTTTTGGAGGTGGTCTTCTGGTCAATGGCAATGGCGGGCGTCAGCCCCTCTATCTTGTCCACGTCGGGCTTGCCCACCCGATCAAGAAACTGCCGGGCATAGGCGCTAAGCGACTCAATGTAGCGCCGTTGCCCCTCGGCGTAAAGGGTTTCAAAAGCCAGCGTACTCTTGCCGCTTCCGCTAAGCCCCGTAAAGACCACCAGCGCGTTTTTGGGAATCTCCAGGTCGATATTTTTGAGGTTGTTCTCCCTGGCGCCGAAAATTTTAATACGCTCCATAGATTACCCCAGAAAGATTTTTTTGAGCATCAACGCCAAAATCACCGTATACAAAACGATAAGGGCGTTTTTGTGTTTCGCGTTGCCGGTTTTGGAGGCCAGCCTAATACCCGCCTGCACCCCCAGCAGTGAGGCGACCCCGACGATCACCCCGTGATAGTAGTCGATATGCCCCGTCACGGAGAGGCTGATCAGCCCCGAGATGGAGGAGAAGACCACGAAAAAGAGCCCCGCGCTCACCGCCTTTTTGAGCGGATAGTGCAGTATCCCCACCAAAATCGGCGTCAATAAAACCGAACCGCCGATCCCCATGCTGATGGCAAAAAGGCCGATCCCCGCCCCGACGCCAAAGAGCACCCGGGCGGGCAGGTCATGCTCAAGCGAAGGATCAGGCTCGACGGCGTGAAAAAAGCGATAAAGCGCCAAGGCCACCACCCCCACAAAAGCCACCTCCAACGCGATGTCGGGCACAACTTTCAATAGCCACCCGCTCCCCAGCGCCCCGACAAAACCGCCCACGCCAATGAGCGTCCCCTCCTGAAGGTTGAGCTTACCCCGGCGGTAGTTGAGCCAGGAGCCGTAGACGGAGCTAAAAACCATCTGCGTCACCGAAATGCCGACGGCCGTTTTGATGTCAAACCCCAAAAAGATGAGCGCGGGCACCAGCATGGTACCGCCGCCGATACCGAAAAACCCGGACATGGCGCCGATAACGGTACCCACCACGATCAAAGACAGTTCCATTCATCCCTCTCCTGTAAACCGGATATTATACATAAAGGGGTTTGAACGGGACAAATCGGGTAAGGCGTAATTTAAAGATTTTAGTCTATAATCAGAAGAGATTCCAAACGTAAGGACAACGCGTGATCGCACTATTTGACCGGTCCGTCGAAGAGGTGTTTCGCCAACATCTGGGGATTGAGACGCAACCGTGCAAAAGCCGCCCCAAAGGTGAGGGGTATCTGGCGGCCATCCCTTTTGTCTTTGAGAAAAAAGAGGAGGAGGCGCTGGTTTGGGTTCAACGCCGTACCCTCATCAAGCTGGCAAACACGCTCCTGTTTGAGGAGCATCCCGATGAGGAGACTTTGCAAGATCTTTGCGCGGAGTTGGCCAACTTTATCGTCGGCCACGCCAAAATGGTTGCCAGCGACCGGCAGATCGCCTGTGAAATGGGCACGCCCCGCTTCCTTGGCAAAGGGCCGATCTCTAAAGAGGGACACACCCTGCTCTACAAAATAGAGGGCCGTTGCATGGCCGTCACGCTGAAAGGTTTTCATGGCGACCACGCCTCCTGAGCAGACCCAAACCGAAACCGAAAAGGGGCATGAAAGCCGCCTACAGTTTGACTTTCGGCGATTGCTCGATATTGAGGTGGTCATCACCTCCTATCTTGGCGAGACGGAGCTGACATTGGAAGAGATTCTCAAACTTGACGTCGGCTCGGTCATCGACCTGCAAAAGCCGGCGGGCGAGAGTGTGGAAACCTATGTCAACGGCCGCATTATCGGCAAGGGGGAGGTGATGGTTTACGAAAAGAACCTGGCCATCCGCATCAACGAGATTCTCGATGCCGACGCCGTTATCTACTACCTTTCCAAAGAGAAGTGACCATGCTAAGAGTTTTGCTACTACTGATTTTGCTGTTTGAGGGCATGAACGCCGCCACACTGCTTAACGTCAACCTCTATGAGCGGCAAAACCGGGTGGACCTGATGCTCTCTTTCGATACGCCCTTTAAGGGGCCGCTCAAAAAGCGAACCGGCGCTGATCGCGCCATCGCCATTGTGCTTGACAAGGTTAAAGTGACCACCCCCTACTACAAATCGCTCCGCCATCCGCTGGTGGCCTCCGTTGCCGTTACCAAATCGGGTGAGGAGAGCGCGTTGGTGAAGATTCTTCCCCGCAGTGACGCCATTGGGGTACAGGCCTCCCGCACCGTTGACGGATTTGGACTACGGCTTCGCGTCTACCCCCTCTCAGGCGCGAAAAAAAGCCCCCTCACGACACAAAACGAAACCGACCGGCTAAAGGCCGAAGACAAACCGCTAAAACTCAAAAACAGCGAAACGCTTCCGGGCTGGCGTTACTGGAGTGTCATGGCGCTTTTATTGCTCATGGCCGGTGTGCTTTGGGCGGTACGTAAAAAGGTGCTCTTTCAAACCGGTCAAAAGGGCGACAACTGGCTTATGCCCGAAAATCTGGGAGCCAAACTGCCGGCCGAAGCGACTATCCGCTTTCAAAAGGCGCTTGACAGCCGCAACAAACTGATGCTGGTGGAGTACGGCGGACGCCAATACCTGCTGGTGGTCGGCAACGGCAACCTTCTGCTGGATCGTTTCGGGGAGAGCGAAGGGATTGAGAGTGAAGATGAGTTTGTGCAGGTTTTTGAGGCCAACCGCCAGCGCCTGGACCGTTTTATCCAGAGCGAAATGCCCGACGCCTACGAAGCCTTCAAGGCCAACGCCTCCAGAGAGGAGATTCCTAAGCCATAATATTGGCGGGGTC
>JAMOMS010000236.1 GCA_027067015.1 Campylobacterales bacterium
CAGAGTGAGACGTGGCGAAAATAGGCGCCGTTGAAGCTGGCCCGCCAGAAAGCAGGAGAGAGCAGGGTAAAGGCCGCCCCGAAGGCTTCGCCAAACCCCTCTTTACTCAGGGCATAACCGTAACTTAGGGGCCAGACGTAACCCAAAAGAAGGCTGACAATTATCAAAAAGGCAAACGCGGCCGAGCCGGCACCGGCGACCAGGCCATACAGCGCTTCGATCTGTTCGGGTGAGGGAGAGGCGCTCTGCTCAAGCTGGGTGGCGGATACCATCAAACTTTCGGTGCCGCCGCCCAGCCAGAAGATGGCCCCGGCGATCAGAAAAACCACCAGGGTCATCACCATGAAGCCGGTGTAATATCCCGCCGCCGTGGCGAAACGGTCGGTCAGCATGACGGGCGCTTTCTCTGAGGCCATGCGTGCCTTGAAATCCTCCGCCGAGCCGCTTTGGCGCATCAGCGCGACCAGGCGGTAGGCGGGGGCGTAGAGCAGGATGCCCTGAATAATAGAGGCAAAAAAGCCTATCAACGGTAGGACCGAAAGCACCGATAAAATTGCCAGCGCCAGGGCAATAAGCGCCGTCGTGGTCCAGTTGGCCGACAAAGCGGCCCAGGCATATGCGCGCGCGGCGGTGATGGGTTGGGTAATGAGTGTCTCGTCGCTGAATATTCGCATACTTTCCCCCTTGCGGTTTTTACCATTTTACAACAGAACCCTTTAGACTTCGGCTTTTTTTGATAAGATTTCGCCGGGCAGGGGCCTGTTAACCGTATATTTTTTTAAATAGGAGCATACCGCCGACGGTGGCCGAAACGCAAAGGGTGACATTGAGCCCGATATTAAGCAGTGCGCGGCTCCAAAGCCCCTCCTGAAGCATTGTCACGCTCTCTAACGAGAAGGTGGAAAAAGTGGTCAAGGCTCCCAGCAGGCCGGTAACCAGCAGGGCCTTTTGGTGGGGGGCGATGACATTTTCAAAATAGAGGGCCAAAAAGCCGATGATAAAGCTTCCCAGCACATTGACGCTCAGCGTGCCGACGGGAAAGAGCAGGCCGCTTTGCTTTTGCACGAAGGTGGCAATCAGAAAGCGCAAAACGGCGCCGACAAAGCCGCCGGCTCCTACGGCCAGAATCATGGAAGCGCCCATCATCTATCCCCGTGTCCGGGATGTTTGTAGGCGATCACCTCCACCTCTTCCATGGTCACAAACGCCTCGTTTAGCCACGCGTCGGCTTTTTGCAAGAAGTCGCGGATTTTGGTCTCCTCATCCACCATCTCCACAATCAGCGGAAGATTTTGACTAAGACTCCAGACATTGAAAGAGCGGATTTGAGAGTGGGCGCCAAACCCCGCGACCGCTTTATAGACCGTAGCGCCCGTTATCCCCTCTTTCTGGGCCTGGGTGAGCAGGTGTTCCCAAAGCGGGCTACCCTCATACGTATCACCGCTGTCCAGGTAGATCCGCACCCGCTTGCGTGAACCCAAAAATCGTTTCATATTGCCTCCTTAAATGTCGCAGGAGATCTCGAAGACCGCCTTGTTGACTTTGGCCATGGTCTGGGCTGATTCGGCCTTGGCTTTGGCGTTACCCGCTTCTATAATCTCATCGACGGTCTGATTGTCCAGTCTTTCACGACGCTCACGCATGGGCGCAAGCAGGCGCTCAATACTTTGGGCACAGAGCTTTTTGCAATCAAAACAGCCGATGGCGCCCGCGCGACACTCGCTCTCAACCTGCCGGATCGTCTCGTCGTCGCTAAGCGCCTTGTGGTAGTCAAATACCAGGCACACGTCCGGGTTGCCCGGGTCGTTGCGGCGCACCCTCTGGGTGTCGGTTTTGGCCGGTTTGAGTTTGTTCCACACCTCTTCAGGGGTGTCGGAGAGGTAGATGGCGTTGCCGTAGCTCTTGCTCATTTTGCGGCCGTCAAGCCCCGGCAGACGGGGGGTGTCGGTAAGCAGTTCTTTGGGTTCGGTGAAGACCTCGCACTCAAAGAGGTGGTGAAAACGGCGCACGATCTCGCGGGTGATCTCCAGGTGGGGCTTTTGATCTTCACCGATGGGTACGGCCTGGGCGTTATAAAGCAGGATGTCGGCGGCTTGAAGCACCGGGTAGGTCAAAAAGCCGGCGGTACGGATATCTTTACTGCCCATCTGCTGGAGCTGGTCTTTATAGGTGGGGTTGCGCTCCAGGTCGCCCAGGGAGGTGATCATGTTCAAAATCACGTAGAGTTCGGCGTGTTCCTTGACCGTGCTTTGAACAAAAAGCGTCGCTTTGTCGGGGTCGATGCCGGCGGCGATCCACTCCCGCACCAGCTCCCTGCCCAGCAGGCGCAGGTTGAGTTTGTCTTCGTAGCTGGTTGAGAGGGCGTGCCAGTCGGCGACAAAAAAGCGGCAGTCGTTGCCCTCTTGCAGTCTAATCCAGTTTTTAAGTACGCCAAGGTAGTGGCCCAGATGCAGGCGCCCGGTGGGACGCATTCCGCTGACAATCCGCATGAATCGCGATCCTTTTGTTTTTTGACAGATTATAGCCCAAGTCGATTTTAGTACGGTTTAATCAGAAAGCCTTTAAAATTGTCTTTTGTCTGTCGCAAATCAAGGGAGGATAACGCATGAACCTGGAAAAGGTGATTTCGGGCTTTTTCATCATTTTGGCCCTTACGATGAACTTTGGTTTCTTTTACGGTGACCCGACGGTATTGGATGAACATAGTCGCTATGAGCTATTTGGCGCCATTATTGTCAACCTGATTGCCACCATCTATAAACTGGGTGACAAGACCCAGCTTGGCGCGGTACTGTTGGCAACCAGCCTGGTGGCCGATATCCAGCTTATCGGCGCCGCCTCTATCTGGGCGCTGGGTGAGTATGTGACGGGTATGAACACCGAAGTGGTCGTGGCTATCATCTCCTTCTCCGGCGGGGCGCTTTTGGCCAACATTGTCTCGGTGATTCTCTTTACCGGCGACGTGCTCAAGTCCAAACGCTAAGGAGCGCCCCTTGGGCAACAACTCCCTCTTCCTGATCATCAAGCGGATGCGCACCCCCATGTTCGTGCTGGTGATCACCTTTGCCGTCTCGATTCTTGGGATGGTGCTTATACCCGGTGTGGATGATCAGGGAAAACCCTACCATTTAAGCTTTTTTGACGCCTTCTACTTTGTCAGTTACATGGCCACCACCATCGGGTTTGGCGAGTCGCCCTACGCCTTTAATTATCCGCAAAAACTCTGGGTGGGGTTTTGTATCTACCTGACCGTGATCGGCTGGTTTTACGCCATCGGTTCGATTGTGTCGCTGGTGCAGGACAAGGTCTTGGCGGCGCAGATCGCGTTGGCCAATTTTCAGCGTAAAATCCGCAAGATGGAGGAGCCTTTTATCATCTTTGTCGGTTACAACACCATGACCCGTCGTATCATCGACCGCCTGGCCCACGACGGGATCCGCAGTGTGGTGATTGAAAAGGATGAGGAGAAGGTTAAAGTCTTAAGCCTGGAAGATTACGTGGTGGAGGTGCCGGCGCTGGTGGGGGACGTGAAAGATCCCAATGTCTTTAAGGTCGCGGGTATTCACAAACCCAACTGCCGGGCGGTGGTGTCACTCTTTAACGATGATGCTATGAACCTGCACGTGGCGCTCTCGGCCAAATTGATGAACAAGCACGTGATGGTGGTGGTGGAGGCGACCCATGATGAGTATGGGCAAAACCTCTCCACCATCGGGGCGGACGTGGTGGAGAATCCTTTTAAGATCGTGGCCAAACGGGTCTATCTTTCGCTCACCTCCCCGTCGCTTTTGATGATCGAGCAGTGGCTCTACGGCGATCCGCTGGTGTTACGCAAAAAAGATAGGCTCCCCCGTGAGGGCAAATACATTGTTTGCGGGTACGGGCGGATGGGAACGGCTTTGGAAGTGGGACTTAAACGCGCGGGTATCGACTACATTTTCATTGAGGCCAGTCCAGAGAAGGCGGCCAAGGCCCGAAGCGGCGAGAAGGTGATTGTCGGGGATGCCGATGACAAGAAGATTTTGCTCAAGGCCGATATCCAGGAGGCCTCCTGTATTATCGCCGCCACCAAGGATGACCTGCTAAATCTTTCCATTATCATGGCCGCCAAGCGGATCAACCCCGACATTTACACCATTGCCCGCGAAAACCACATGAGCGACGCCGTGGTCTTTAAAGCGGCCAAGATCGATCGGGTGATTATGATTGAGTCGTTGATGATTAATAAAACCTACAACGTCCTGGCCCGTCCCCTGGCTGACCGGTTTATTCGGTTAATAACCTACCGTGGTGAGGCGTGGGGTGAGAGAGTGGTCAAACTGCTCAAAGAGCACATCAACAACAACCCTGACACCATGGAGACGGTCATAGACGAAAAACACGCGTATGCCCTAAGCCTTCGTTTAAAAGAGGGTGAGGAGATTCCTTACAATGTGCTTTACCGTCGGCGGGATGATTGGCGCCTGGAGAACAGGATGCTCATTCTTTATATCCGTCGCGGGGAAGAGGAGATGGTTTTGCCTGATCCCTCTATTCCGATTCGCCTGGGTGATGAGATACTGATCGCCGGGACCAAAGAGGCGTTTGAGGATGTAGGGTATATTTTGGAAAACATCTATGAACTGCATTACGTGATGCAGGGGCGCGAACACGAGCTGAGTCTTGCCAAAAAACTGGGGTTTGAGGCCTGATTAGGCCTCCTGTTGCTCTTCGTCCCGCTCTCCCCGCTTTTTGGGTACCAGCACCACCGGGGTACCCTCCAGGTCAAAATGTTCGCGCAATTGGTTGGTAAGATAGCGCAGGTAACTAAAGTGCAATCCTTTGGGTCGGTTGGAGACCAGGGCGATCGTGGGCGGTTTGATAGCGTATTGGGAGGCAAAGAGAATGTTGACCGGTTTGCCCCGCAGACTTGGGATGTGGTGGCGGATCGTGGCTTGTTTAATGACCTCATTGAGTTCCCCGGTAGGGATGCGGCGGGTATAGTTTTCGTAAACCTTTAAAAGGGTGTCGGCAAGTTTGTGCACCCGTTTTTTGGTCTTGGCCGAGAGGGTGATGATGGGAGCCCAGCTTAAAAACTTAAACCGGTAACGTACCTCCGCCACCACCTCCTCGTAACTGCCCAGCGCCTCATCCCACTTGTTGAGCACAATGACGCAGGCGAGTTTGTACTCATCCACCAGACCGGCGATCTTCTCGTCCAGATCGGTCAACGGCGCGGAGGCGTCCAGCACCAGCAAAGCGATGTCGGCCCGCTCAAGCATCTGGCGCGTGCGCCCCAGGGCGTAGCGCTCAATGCCCTGGATTTTGCCCCGACGGCGCAATCCCGCCGTATCGACGAACGTGACCACTTTGTCATCCAAAATCATGCTCTCGTCCACCGGGTCGACGGTGGTGCCGGCGACATCACTTACCACCGCCCGCTCCTCTCCGAGCAGGGCGTTGAGCAAAGAGCTCTTGCCCACGTTGGTACGGCCGATGATGGCCACGCGGATCTCGTTCTCCTGCCTCTCCTCCACCCGGTCGCCTTCGTCGCTGAAAGCGTCGATCAGGCTCTCAAAAGCGTCCGGTTCCTCTTCCAAAAGAAGGGTCTGCGTTTCGGGCTCATCCAGGTGGGAACGAATCCACGCCGTCAACGCGCCGACGCGCCGGTTGTGGCTGACCGAGATAAAAAAGAGGTTTTCGGCGCCAAACTCCGCGAATGCCCAGGCGTTTTGCTCCTCTTTGTCGTTATCGATTTTGTTGACCACGAGGGCAATCGGTTTCTGTAGGTCCTGAAGGCGGTAAAAGAGCCGTTTGTCCCGCTCATCCGGCAGGCTTTTGCCGTCGACAAGATAAAGAATCAGGTCGGCCTCTTTGGCTGTTTCAATGGCTTTGTTGCCCACCTTCTTAAAAAGCTCACTGCTGTCGTCAATGCCGCCGGTATCAAGAATCTGGGCCTCTTGCCCATCAAAGTCAATGATCTCTTTTTTCACGTCACGGGTGGTGCCCGCCATATCGGAGGTGATGGCGATGCGCTTTTTGGCAAAACGGTTAAAGAGTGAGCTTTTGCCCACGTTGGGTTGGCCGAGAATGGCGATTTTTTTCATCTTTTTGGTCTCTTTATATCACTTGTATGGTGAATTTATGGCGATTTTATCGTAATTGTGATTAAATCACGGAAAGGATGAAAGATGGCGAGATTGGGGTGGTTTGTCTGGTTCATATCTTTGGCATCGTTGCTCTCGGCCCAGGTTTTAAGCGGCAAGTATGTCATAGAGTACGGGATTTTCGGCAAAATGGGGACGGCGGAAGCGACACTGGAGCGCAACGCCACCCGTTACAAAATCGAGATGACCGCCGTGGCGACGGGATTGGCCAAAGTGCTTAGCGGGGGCAGGGTAGAGAAGTACCGCAGTGAAGGGCGCATTGAAAAAGGGTGGCTGGTGCCCGATTTGTATACCAAAGATATCGCCTATTCGGGTAAACGACGGGTTAAAACCTACCGGTTTGACCATCCGCACAAAAAGGTGGCGGTTTCTCAGCGTAAATTCCGTGACGGCAAGATGGTGCAAGAGAGCAACTCGACACTGCCTTACTACGCCCCAAACGATATCTTCTCGCTCTATTTCAACATTCTCCGCCTTATCGGTGACTGCTCCAAACCCTACAACCGGGAACTGCATGCGGTAGGCGCGGAGAAGAAGACGGGACGGGTGCACGTGCAGACACTGGTGGATCCCAAAGAGCGCCTGCTGGTTAAAGAACTGCTTGGCGAGGGTGATTGCTATTTGAAAGTGACCATTTTTCAAAAGCTTTTCGGATCCAAGGGTGGGGAGCTCTATTTGGCGTTGGGTAAAGACGGCACCGCCAAGAGCGCGGTACTTAAAGATGTGGTGATGTTTGGCGACGTGCGGGGGCGGATGGTTTCGTTTAAAGAGAGCAAGTAAGCGATGCGCGCGCGTTTCATGGCCCTGGACGCGGGGGTGCGTTATATGCTCTTTGCGTCGCTGATGTTTGCCTGCATGGGGGTCTTTGCCAAACTCCTTAGCCGTGATATGCCCTCATTGGAGGTGGTCTTTTTTCGTAACGTCTTTGGCGTTACAGCGGTGGCGTTGACACTGTTTCAACGCCCATTTACCCATCGGGGCGGCAAACCCTTTTTACTCTTTTTCCGCGGCTTAATGGGCTTTTTGGCTCTGTTGGCCTTCTTTTACAACATTGCCCATATCCCGCTGGGTGACGCCATGACCTACTCCAAA
>JAMOMS010000237.1 GCA_027067015.1 Campylobacterales bacterium
AGGAGGGCAAAACCCTCTACGGCATCGACGTCACACTCAAAAAAGTGCCCCTGCAAGGGTGGTTTACTTTGCAACCCAAACCGCTCAAAACCCCCTCCAAAACCTACCGCGTCCCCATGCTCGCGCCCCATACGCTCTATGTCAAAAACGGCGGTAGCACCCTGCAGTTTAAAGAGGATCAAATCCGCTCCGCGGCCCTGCTTTTCGGGGTAGACCTGGGCGCGCTCTTTTCACCCCTGCCAACACTGATGCCCAAAGATTGCCGCAAACTCCCCACTTTGCGCACCCTCACCTACCAAGTGGGCAAAAAGCGGATCAAAGCCTACAAAATTGAGGATGCCAAAGGACGCTACGCCATTGTGAGCGAAGCGGTCCCCTTTGGGGTCGTGGAGCTTTATGACGGCAAAAAGCAGGGGGTCTTTTTACAAGCGTTCGCCTTCAAAAACGGCCAACCGGCCATCACCCCCGCCATGCGCCAAAAGGCGATCTACCTGCCCATCTCCATTCGCCTCTCGGCCCGCTGAGCCGCCTCGATCCGCTTAGCAATCCCCAAAAGCGGTACGCGGGTGAGATCGGGGAAGGTGCCGTGCACCCCTTTGCCGTCTTCGCCGTGACACCCGCCGCAGTTGCTGATATAAAAAAGCCGTCCCTCTTTCACCCACTCCGGGTGAGAGGGCTCAAGACCCGCCAGGCTCACCACGTAGGCGGCGATTTTGGGCGCGGCCTCGGCGTCGGCCATACCGGCGGGCATGTCGCCGTAGGCAAACCCCAGGTTCTGTGAAGACCCTTTGTTGATCACCTCTTCAATATAGCGCTCCAGATAGGCGATAGATCGCAATCTCTCCAGCGACTCTTTTTGGCCGCCAACGTTTCGCGCCCCCGCCGTGGCCTCTTTTTGGGTCCCGTGCGCCGACCCGCCCGTATGGCGGACAGCGTTAAACCAAAAGGCCGTCCCGACAAACGCCAGCAGGCCCGCTACCGCCCAAAGGTGTTTCACTCGCCCAAAATCCGAGGAAGCGTAATACCGGTCTGGGCCTGGTATTTGCCTCTTTTATCTTTATAACTCACCTCGCAGGGCTCATCCCCCTCCAAAAAGAGCACCTGGGCGATCCCCTCATTGGCGTAGATCTTGGCCGGAAGCGGCGTGGTATTGGAGATCTCGATGGTAATATGCCCCTCAAACTCGGGCTCAAACGGGGTAACGTTAACAATGATGCCGCACCGGGCATAGGTGCTTTTGCCCAGACAGATGGCCAGCACGTTTCTGGGCATTCTAAAATACTCCACCGTCCTGGCCAGCGCGAAAGAGTTGGGCGGCACAATGCAGACATCCCCTTTGACATCCACCACGTTGCGCTCGTCAAACCGCTTGGGATCCACCACTTCGGCATTGACATTGGTAAAAATCTTGAACTCGTCGCTGACGCGGATATCGTAGCCGTAACTGCTCAACCCGTAACTGACCACCCCTTTGCCCACCTGATCCTCGCAAAAGGGTTCGATCATCCGGTGCTTGAGCGCCATTTCCCGAATCCATGTATCACTTTTTAGACCCATACCCCATCCTCTTAAAGATAATTTTGATATTATATTACACCCAAGATTAATGCGGAGACAGCCATGAACCTTAAAGAGATCAAAGACCTGATAAAAGTTTTCAACAACAGCCAGCTTTCCAAACTCAAAGTCGAAGACGGCGATTTTGGTTTAACCCTTGAAAAGGGCGGCGAAACGGTCGTCGTCCAATCCGCCCCCCAACCCGCTGTCGTCCAGAGCGCGCCCCAGGCAGGCACTCCGGCCGCGCCTGCCGCACCGGCAGGCGCACCCCAGGAGCAGACACCCCCTGACAACGCCGAATATATCACCTCCCCGATGGTCGGCACCTTCTACCGCTCCCCCTCTCCCGACTCCGCCCCCTTCGTCAACGCGGGCGATACCGTCAAAAAGGGCCAAACCCTCTGTATTCTGGAGGCGATGAAGATCATGAATGAGCTGGAAGCGGAGTTTGACTGCAAGATTTTGGAGATTCTTGTCGAAGACGGCCAGCCGGTCGAGTACGATATGCCGCTCTTTTTGGTGGAGAAACTCTAAATGGGAAAGCTCAACCGCATCCTGATCGCCAACCGGGGCGAGATCGCCCTGCGGGCCATCCGCACCATCAAGGAGATGGGCAAAGAAGCGGTAGCGGTCTACTCCACCGCCGACAAAGACGCCAGCTACCTCAAACTGGCCGACGCCACCATCTGCATCGGCGGCCCCAAGAGCGCGGAGAGCTATCTGAACATCCCCGCCATTATCGCCGCGGCGGAAGTGAGTGAGTGTGACGCCATCTTTCCCGGCTACGGCTTTTTGAGCGAAAACCAGAACTTCGTGGAGATCTGCCGCTACCACAACATCAAGTTCATCGGCCCCAGCGTGGAAGTGATGGCGATGATGAGCGACAAATCCAAAGCCAAGCAGGTGATGAAAGAGGCGGGCGTACCCGTCATTCCGGGCAGTGACGGCGCCATCAAAGACGTGGCGGAAGCCCGGAAACTGGCAGGCGAAATGGGGTATCCCGTCATTCTCAAGGCCGCGGCCGGCGGCGGCGGCCGGGGTATGCGGGTGGTTGAGGACGAAAGCTACCTTGAAAACGCCTACCTCGCCGCCGAGAGCGAGGCGATCACCGCCTTTGGCGACGGCACCATCTACATGGAGAAGTTTATTGAAAACCCCCGCCATATCGAGGTGCAGGTGCTGGCCGACAGCCACGGCAACGCCGTGCACATCGGGGAGCGTGACTGCTCCATGCAGAGGCGCCACCAAAAACTCATCGAAGAGTCCCCCGCCCTCTTTCTGGACGACCAAACCCGCGCCAGACTCCACGAAGCGGCGGTCAAGGCGACCAAACATATCGGTTACGAGAGCGCGGGAACGTTTGAGTTTTTGGTAGACAAGCACAAAAACTTCTACTTCATGGAGATGAACACGCGACTGCAGGTAGAACACTGTGTCAGCGAAATGGTCAGCGGCATTGACATCATTGAGTGGATGATCCGCATCGCCGAAGGCGAAAAGCTTTTTGAGCAAAACGACGTCAACCTCAAGGGCCACGCCATTGAGTGCCGCATCACCGCCGAAGACCCTGTTAACTTTATGCCGTGTCCCGGCAAGATCAACAAATGGATCGCCCCCGGCGGCAAAGATGTGCGCATCGACTCACACGCGCACGCGGGCTACATCATTCCCCAGCACTACGACTCCATGATCGGCAAACTGATTGTCTGGGGCGAAAACAGGGAGCGGGCCATCGCCAAAATGTCCCGGGCGCTGGAGGAGTTTGAGGTAGGCGGCATCAAAACCGTGATTGACTTTCACCGCAAAATGATGCGCAACCCCGATTTTATCAACAACAACTTCGACACCAAATACCTCGAAGAGCACGCATAAAAAAAAGGCGGAGCGCCTACCGGCGCCCGCCCCGCTCTTTTTTCAATCCCCTTTCAGGGCGAACGAAAGACCCGCACATCCGCCGCGGCCCGCAGTTTCTCAAAGTGACTTTTAATGGCTTCGCTCCGCTTCTCTTCCATCCATTTGGCATAGACCCGGTTTTTGATCTGCTCGTAAGCAAGCGGCTTGGGGTTCACAAAACCCCGTATATAAAAGGCGACAAAACGCCCTTTGACCGGAAGCACCTGAGTAAAACTGCGCGCGGGCGTTTTGGTCAACAGATAAAAGAGTTCCCTGTTTAACTGTTGCGGTTTTAGACTCATGGGACGGCGCTCAACCCCCGGTACGGCGGCCATCGGGTTGTTCATCGCCTCTCTCAGCGCTTTGCGGCTCGGCGCGCTGTACTCTATGACCTCAATGGCTTCGGGTATGGAGAACTCGTTGATATGAAGCCGGTAGTATTCGCGCAGTGTCTTTTCGCTGGGGGGCTGGATTTTGGTACTGACAATCTTTTGATAGAGCCTCTCTTGCAAAAGGCGCTGGCGGATCTCATCGCGGTAGGTTTCCCAGTCAATCCCACGCTGGGCCAAGATAGAGCGCAGTTTCAACGAGTCGATCCCGTTTTTTTGGGCAATCTTTTCAATCTCGTTATTCAAGTCAAACTCATCCACCGAAATACCCAACCGCTTAAGCTCCTCTTTTTTAAGCTTCTGTTTAATCAGGTACTCCACCGCTTTTTGCTTGGAAAGTCCCAACTGCTGTTCAACTTTATAGATCTCATACAAGGTTATGGGCTGGTCATCGACAACCATGCTGATCGCGTCAACCAACCCCGCCCAAAGCCCTACGGCTCCGGACAACAGAAGTAGAACGCTTCGGTGTATCGCTTTTTGCATTGACGGCTCGCTTTAAAAATTTTTCCCTATTCTACCGAAAAAGGGCTTTGGTATAATACGCCCAACTTCTACGCGACAAGGTTTTAAACATGGCAACAACCCGATTCGCCCCCAGTCCCACGGGCTATCTGCACATTGGCGGACTGCGTACCGCGCTGTATAGCTGGCTTTGGGCCAGGAAAACAAAAGGCGCTTTTAAACTACGCATTGAAGACACCGACCTGGCCCGCAACTCCGCCGAAGCGACAAAAAAGATTGTCGAAGCCTTCGAGTGGGTGGGGCTTGACTATGACGGCGAGGTGGTCTATCAATCCGACCGCTTCGATCTTTACAAAGGCTACATTCAACAACTGCTTGATGAGGGCAAAGCCTACTACTGCTATATGACCAAAGAGGAGCTGGACAGACTGCGCGAGGAGCAGATGGCCCGAAAAGAGCGGCCCCGGTATGATGGCCGCTACCGCGATTTTACCGGCACGCCGCCCTCTGGCGTGGACCCAGTGGTGCGTATCAAGGCGCCGCTGGAGGGCAAGATTGTCTTTGACGACGGCATCAAGGGCACCATCACCATCGACGCGAGCGAAGTGGACGACTTTATCATTGCCCGCAGTGACGGCACCCCCACCTACAACTTTGTGGTGGCCATTGATGACGCGCTCATGGGCATGACCGACGTCATAAGAGGCGACGACCACCTCTACAACACCCCCAAACAGATTATCGTCTACGAGGCGCTGGGTTTCAAGCTCCCCCGTTTCTACCATGTGCCCATGATTCTGGGGCCCGACGGCAAGAAGCTCTCCAAACGCCACGGCGCCACCGATGTCATGGAATACAAAGCCCAGGGCTACCTGCCCGAAGCCCTGCTGAACTTCCTGGTGCGGCTTGGCTGGAGCCACGGCGACCAGGAGATCTTCAGCGTTGACGAGATGCTGGAATATTTCGATCCCGCCGACATCAACAGCTCCGCCAGCCAGTACAACCCCGACAAACTGCTCTGGCTCAACGCCCACTACATCAAAAACACGCCCAACGACAAGCTGGCCAAATTGCTGGAAGAGTTCGGTCTTTACCTGCTAAGCCACGACAAGCGCGAGATTTTGCTGGATATCTTCAAAGAGCGGTGCAAAACCCTTAAAGAGATGGCCGAACAGATCAAGGAGGTTCTCGAAACCCCCGAAAGCTACGACGAAAAAGCCCTCAAAAAAGCTTTCAAGGGTGAAGCGGCCGAAAACCTGAAGGCTTTCGCGCAGGCATTGGAGGAAGCCGATAATCTCCACCTTCCCAGTGACTACCACACCCTTTTGGAGCGCTTTGTCCAAGAGCGGGAGATCGGTTTTGGCAAAATCGGTATGCCCCTGCGCGTCGCGCTGATCGGGCGCCTCGGCGGGCCGGACCTAAGCGACGTGATGAGCATTATCGGCCGCGATGAGAGCATCGCCCGGATCGAAAAACTTCTCAAATCCCTGGAGGGCTAAAGGGGCTCTTCCAGGGTGATTTGAAGCAGGTTGTTCACCGGCAGGGCCACCCTCTCCAAACTCTCCGGCGCCGCCATATCGGCAAAGGCCTCATAACTCTCTTTGAGCGCCCTGAAGCGCTCCTCGTGATCGCGCAGATAACTCTCAAACGCCTCCGTCAACGTCTCGTCTTTACGCTGATAACGCATCACCCTCTCGCTTAAAGAGGTGACGGAAAACTCGATAAACGAGGCCAACTGGCGCACCATCTTCTCTTCGGCGTCGCTTTTGGGCCTGTAACGCTCCAGAGCCCGCATGATCTCGTTGATATGCAGTTCCTTGACAATGGCGTACATCATGGTCGCCGTATCGTCAAAGCGCCGGTGGTTGCGCTCATGCAAAATAATCACCGCTACCGCGAATTTCAGGTAGGGCAGATGCTCAAAAAAGCGCCTGAGCGTCTCCTCGGGTCCCTCTTTGGCCTCTTCCAAGGCCCGTGCGCGCAGTAACGCCGCCAGCTCCTCTTTGTAGCGCAGTAACGTGGGGGCGTGAATCTGCTCGGCCGAAAGGTGGCGAAGCATCCAATGCACACTATAAAGCAGGGTCCGCTCAATCTCATCCAGCTTCTCATACTGTTGCGCCACCGCCATACGATAGTCATGCCGGTATATTTCGTAGCGAATATCGTTGGCGCCAAACAGATCGTTACAGATCAGATAACTTTTGATCTTCAGGATAAAGGCCTCTTTGCCCAACGCGTCATAATCGGCCAAAAAGGTGATACCGGTATTGTTGATAATCCGGTTGGCCACCACGGTCGCGATAATCTCCCGCCTGAGCGGATGGTTAAAGATACTCTCCTCATAGACCGCCGCGAAAGATTTGGGAAAATATTTCAGCAGATACTCCCGGGCATAAGCGTCATTGACAAAATCGCTTTGGAGCAGTACCCGTTTCATGAAGATTTTGGCGTAACTTAGCAGGGTACCAAGCACGGGACGCGCCAAGCCGCCCTCTTTGTCCAGCACTTCGGCGATCTTGTCGTTTTTGGGAATAAAAAAGCGCTTGCGCCCAAAGACATCCAGCTCCCGCTCCAGCAGGTCGATTACCCGCAAGAAAGGCTCCAACTCCCCGCGACTGCGGCGGTTATCCAGCGAGATGGCCAACGACTGGTGGTAGTTGGTCCAGAGCACCCGGTTGGTGACCATCTGGGCCTGGTGCCGTAGGGTCTCAATACGGGCGGACGCATCCATCTGCCCTTTGCGTACCAGCGCATCCAGGGTGATTTTGAGATTTACCTCGTAATCACTGGTATTCACGCCGGCGCTGTTGTCAATGGCATCCAGGTTGATAAACCCGCCCTTTTGGGCAAACTCTATGCGCGCGGGCAGGGTAAAACCGAGATTCCCCCCTTCGCACACGGCCCCCACCCG
>JAMOMS010000238.1 GCA_027067015.1 Campylobacterales bacterium
GTTGGATGAGGCCAGGCTTCTTGAGCGGGTGCTGGTGCCGCCGCTGTTTGGGCTGGAGGAGAACTCCCGTTTTTACAGTGTGGCCATGACGGTGGCCCATTTGCATACCGTGGGGCTGGCCCTTGAGCGGCGCATTCCGGCGCTTAGTCGCGGGGAGCGGTTTGCGCAAGAGGTGAGAATTGAAGATTTCAAGCCCTACCGCGAGATTCCGGCCGATGTGGTGGAACGATATGCCCGGTTTATTGAGAATTTTCGCAAGAATCTCATGCAAAATCTTAGGGATATTTATCTAAACAATCGCTACGAACACCCCTGGTTTGGGCCTCTCAATCCCAAAGAGTGGATGGTGATGGGCATGATTCACCAGATCGTGCACCGCCGGCAGATCGAGGCGATATTGAAGTTGAATGCAGGGGGCGAGGGGTAGAATATCCGCCCCAATGCCATACGGTGGTTTATCTTCGCACTATTATTCTAACAAATCTACCCCTTTTTAAGCAACAATCCGGCCAGCACGATCAGCCCGATACCTGTCCAGACCTTGATATCCGGCATCGGGTCGCCCAGTGCCCAGCCAAACCCCACGGCGAAGGGGATATTGGTGTAACTGACCACCCCCACGATCCCGGCGCGTCCCAGGCTGTAGGCTTTGGTGAGCATCCATTGCGAGAGGGTGGAGATAAGCGCCATGAAGGCGATAAGGCCCCAGAGTCTGGGGGAGTGGGGCAGGGTGAACTCGGGAAAGAGAAAGCCCAATGCCTCGGGGGCGTGGATATAGGGGGCTATCACAAACAAAAGTCCCGGCAGTAATGTGCCCAGTCCCACAAACGAAAGCACGATCATCCGCGCGTCATACAGCTCGCGGATGGTTTTGATGGTGGCGTAGGCGCAGGCGGCGAAAAAGCCGCCCATCAACCCCAAAAAGTGCTCGTAGCGCATCCCCGTACCGATCCCGCCGGTAATGAGCGCCACACCGCCAAAACCGATAAAGAGCGCCGCAATGCCAAAGGGATTCAACCGCTCCCCAAGCAAGACAAAAGCCAGAAGCGCCACGAAAAGCGGCGAGGTTTTATTGAGCGTGATCGCCTCACCCAGCGGAATGACGGTGATGGTGTAAAAAAACAAAATCATCGCCGTAAAGCCGAAAAATCCCCTAAGAAGAAGCAGGTGGGGCTTGCCTCCCGGTTTGGAAGGGGGCGTATGCCACAGGGCGTAAAGTATGAGCCCCGTACCGATGAGATTGCGAAAAAAGACGATCTCCAGGGCGCTGAGATCCTCTCCAAGCACTTTGGCCACAGCGCCGTTCATGGCCGAAATCAGGGCACTGCCCAGCATAAAGAGAATCCCCGCGTCAAAGGCCTGGACTTTTTGGATGGTTTTTTGCACCGCTCTCCTTTTTTTGACGCGCAATTATAGCAGTCTTTGTGTATAATGGCTCCAAAAATCAAGGAGCGAGTTATGTCCATGCCTTTCAGTGACGAAGATATTCTGGTGGCGGTCAAAAACCACCTCCCTTCCGTCAGCGAGTATGTCAGGGGACACGGCGGGGATATCACCCTGCTGGGGGTCAAGGACGGGCAGGTCTATATTCAGCTTACCGGTACCTGCCACGGCTGTTCCATGAGCCTGATGACCACCAAAATGGTGGTTGAGCGGCGGCTTCGGGAGCTTATTCATCCCAATCTGGAGGTGGTTAACGTGGATGTCGGCCAGGAGGCGGCCCTGCCGGCTGATTTGCTTAAACCCTAAAGGAAGTGCATGGGGGAGACGCTAAGGTTACTGCTGGGCGATCTGAAAAACGCCTTCAAAGACCTCGCACCCATCGTGGCGGTGGTGGCGCTCTTTCAGATTTTTGTGGTACGGGCCGTTCCGGAGGGTCTCTCTTCTATCATCATTGGCCTTTTAATCGTCGCGGTTGGGTTGGCGCTCTTTATCCGGGGGTTGGAGCTGGGTATCTTTCCCGTAGGCGAGAGTCTGGCGACCGACTTTGCCCGCAAGGGCTCACTCTTTTGGCTTTTGCTTTTTGCCTTTACCGTCGGCTTTTCCACCACCGTGGCCGAGCCGGCGCTCATTGCCGTGGCCGACAAAGCCGCCGCCATCAGCGCGGGCAAGATCGACGCCTTTTGGCTGCGCATGACGGTGGCGGCGTCGGTGGGGTTTGCCATTGCGCTGGGGGTTTTCAGGATATTAACGGGCCATCCCATCCAATACTATATCATCGGCGGCTATATTTTGGTAGTGGCCGTCACCTTCTTCGCGCCGCCCGAAATTGTGGGGCTGGCCTATGACAGCGGCGGGGTGACCACCTCGACTGTAACCGTACCGCTGGTGGCGGCGCTGGGTATCGGCCTGGCCTCTTCCATTAAAGGGCGCAATCCGGCCATCGACGGGTTTGGACTCATCGCCTTTGCTTCGCTGACGCCGATGATCTTTGTCCAGCTCTACGGCATCGCCGTCTATGCGCTCAGCCCTGAAAGCGCCCACCAGACCATCGTCGTGATGGAAGAGGCGGTACGCGAGACGGTTGAGGCGCATGAAATCTTTAATCCGTGGGACATTCTGTTTGACCTGCTGGCGGTTATTCGCGATGTGGCGCCCATTTTGGCGGTGATCTTCTTTTTTCAATATCTCATCATCAAAAAACCCGTTCCCCACTTGCGAAAAATCAGTGTCGGTATCGTGTTGGTGATTTTGGGGCTTTACGCCTTTATTTTGGGTCTTGAGATGGGGCTTTTCCCCATCGGTGAGACGATCGCCTTTCAATTGACGGCCATGCAAAAGGTTTGGCTGATCTATCTGTTTGCCTTTCTTATCGGCTTTTCGACTACCATGGCTGAACCCTCGCTTTTGGCCATCGCCATCAAGGCCAAAGAGGTGAGCGAGGGCCATATTGATGATTTTGTCTTGCGGGTGGCGGTGGCGTTGGGGGTGGCGATCGGGATTGCTTTGGGGGCCTACCGTATTGTGGCGGGCGATCCTTTGCACTATTATATTATTGTAGGGTATTGTGTGGTAATAGCGCAAACCTGGTTCGCGCCCCGTTATATCATTCCTATCGCCTATGACAGCGGCGGGGTGACCACCTCCACCGTCACCGTACCGCTGGTGGCGGCGTTGGGGCTGGGATTGGCCGAAAACATAGAAGGACGCGACCCGCTTGTAGACGGTTTCGGGCTCATCGCCTTCGCGTCGCTCTTTCCCATGATGACCGTGATGGGATACGGGATCTACGCCGATTATCTTGCCAAAAAGGAGGCACGCTCATGAAATTTGTCGCGCTTGTGGCCGTGGTGCCCGAAGAGCGGGAAGAGGTGGCCATTGAAGTCGCCAAAAAGGCCGGCGCGGGAGCCGTCACACTGGTGCACGGGCGTAATCTTGGCCTTAAAGAGAGAAAGATATTTTTTGGCCTCTCTTTGGAAGAGAATATCACCATGTTGCATTTTGTCCTGCCCAAACGGCTCAGTATGCGGGTGATGAAAGCGCTGGCCGAGGCCCTGCAAATGGAGCGGCCCGACAATCTTGCCATGGCCTATATCATGCCGCTCGATCACGTGGTGGGGCTCAACGTCGAAGAGCTTCAAAAATTCGAAGACGAGATCAAACGCCTGCTATAAGGAGAGAAGATGCTGGTAGAAGAGGTGATGACTTCTAAAGAGAAGCTGGTACGGGTCAGCCCCATGGCGCCCGTGCGTGAGGCGTTGGAGCTGATGAAAAAGTACAAGGTCAAGGCGGTGATCGTGGAAAAAAGCGGTGAGCACGGCGCCTACGGGTTGGTGACCTTTAAAAACATTCTCCAGGCCGTTGTGGCCGAAGACGGCGATATCGATCTGCTCAATGTTTACGACATCATGAACGCTCCGGCCCTCTCCGTTTCGCGCAAATTGGAGATAAAGTACGCCGCGCGGATGATGGTGCAAAACTCCATCAAGCGGTTACTGGTTATTGATGACAATGAGTTGCACGGGATTTTAACCATGACCGACATTATCGGCGTGGTCCTTGACGAGATGGAAGGGTAGTTTCAAGCCCCCTATGTTAGACTTTGCCAAAAAGGCAAAGGGGAGGCGTGGTGCGCGCGGTTTTTTGGATCATTACGTTAGCGATTTTGGCGGCGGCCAATAACTGTTTGGATTGTCATAAGGGGATCGAGCCCATTCGAGAACCCCGTACCGGCATGGCCAAAGCGATCGCCAAACTGGCTCAAAAAGCGGGGGTGGGTGATAACACCTGCGTCGTCTGTCACGGCGGTAATGCGAAGGCCAAAACCAAAGAGGCGGCCCATCACGGCGCGCCGAGGTATTTTCAGGCCTATAAAGGCCCCAAAGCCTTCTACCCCGATCCGGGGAGTGCTTGGATTAATCAAAACACCTGCGGGATGTGCCACAAAGAGCAGGTTAGAGCGCAGTTTAACAGCCTGATGATGACCGAGCAGGGCAAGATCCACGGCACGCTTTACAGCTTTGGCGGGTTGGAGGGGTATCGGCACGACGTGGGCAACTACGATACGAAAAATCCCGACGACCCCCACAAGCGGCTGGGCAGTGAGATTTACCGCAAATATATGACAAAACTCTCCAAGCTCAACCCCCAGGTCTTTCCTGAAAAGATGAAAGAGCTTCCCCCCGCTCCCACGCCCGAGGAGGTGGAGAAAAACCCCAAACTGGCGGCCTATACCTACCTGCGCCAGGAGTGCCTGCGATGCCACATCGGCGCCAAAGGGCGGCAAAAACGTGGCGATTACCGGGGGATGGGGTGCAGTAGCTGTCATATTCCCTATTCCAACGACGGCTTTTATGAAGGCGACGATCCGACGATTCCCAAAAACCGTCCCGGCCACCTGCTGGTACACAGGATCCAAAGCTCCCGCAACGCCAAAGTGACCGTGCACGGTCTTAGCTATACCGGCGTGCCGGTGGAAACCTGCGCCACCTGCCACAATCGCGGCAAACGCATCGGGGTCAGTTATGAGGGGTTGATGGAGACCGCCTACAACCCCACTTACGACGAACAGGGCAACCCCCAGCCCAAACTTCATACCAAGCACTACCTGCATCTTAAAGCCGACGTCC
>JAMOMS010000239.1 GCA_027067015.1 Campylobacterales bacterium
GACAAAAAGGGCCCACAGTGTGCTGAAACGGCCAAACGTCTCAACCCCAAGGTGGCGCGCGACCAGCAAAAAGGCAAGAAAACTGATCGCCTGGGCCGTGACGTTGCCGGTAAACACTTTCAGAAAGTCCCGCACGTGGGTATGGCTTAAGCGATTTTTTACCCAATGAAACATACGACATCTTAGCAAATGATTGGTTATAATTGGGCCAAATTACCAATGAGGAACTGTCGTGGCCAAAGTCGCCTGTACCCACTGCCATCTGGAGTTTGACGAATCGGTGATGATTGTCGAAAAAGAGGGGGATAAGACCCTCTACTTTTGTTGCAAGGGATGCCAGGGGGTTTACCATCTTCTTAGAAGCGAGGGGTTGGATACCTTTTATGAGAAGCTGGGCAAAAATACCCTGGAGCCGCCCAAGGCCGAGGCGGGAGAGGATTTGCACAAGTTTGACCTGGACGGCTTTAGGAAAAAGTATGTCATAGAGCGCCAGGACGGGCTGAATGAGATCTATCTTATTATCGAAGGGATCCACTGCGCGGCCTGCGTGTGGCTCAATGAAAAGGTTTTGCACCAAACGCCGGGTGTTATTGAAGCCACCATCAACTACACCACCAACAAGGCCCACGTGGTGTGGGACCCCGAAGAGATTAAGCTGAGCCAGATCATCGAAAAGATTCGGGCCATCGGCTACAACGCCTACCCTTACGACCCCAAGGTGCAGGAGCAAAGGGCCTACAAGGCCCGGCGGGATTATTACGCCAGACTGCTGGTGGCCATTTTCGCTACCATGAACATCATGTGGATCGCCGTGGCGCAGTATACGGGGATGTTTACCGGTATGCGCAGTGACGTTAAAAGCGTGTTGAATTTTGCCGAATGGGTGTTGGCCACCCCCACGCTCTTTTACAGCGGGTGGGTCTTTTTCAGGGGCGCGTGGTACGGGCTGAAGAACCGTTTTATCAACATGGATGTGCTGGTGGCCACCGGGGCGAGCCTGGCGTATGCCTATTCGCTCTGGGCCATGATCACCCAAAAAGGGGAGGTCTATTTTGACTCGGTCACCATGATTATTACTTTCGTGTTGGCGGGCAAGTACCTGGAGGTGCTGAGCAAAAAACGGGCCGCCGATACGATGGACGCGCTCTCTAATGCCCTGCCCACCGAGGTAACGGTGGTGCAGGAAGGCGAAAAAGCGGTTATTCCCGTCGAAGAGGTGCGTCCGGGTGACGTGATTGAGGTGCGCCCCGGGGAGAAGGTGGCCATTGACGGCGTGGTGACGGCCGGGGAGGGGAGCTTTGACGAAAGCTCGCTCACCGGTGAGAGTGAGCCCGTTTTCAAAAAGCCGGGTGACGAGATTATCAGCGGCGCCGTGGCGTTGGACGGGGTGGTGCGCTATGAGGCCACCAAGGATTACAGCTCCTCCATGCTGAGCACCCTGGTGGGATTGCTGGAGGAGTCTTTGACCAAAAAGCCCAGAATCGAGCAGTTGGCCAATGAGGTCTCCGGTTATTTCTCCATCACCATACTTACCATCGCGGCGCTGACCTTCGCGGGGTGGTACTGGATGACGGGTGACTTTGAGCGGGCCTTGGTGGTGAGTATTTCGGTTATTGTCATCGCCTGCCCCTGCGCCCTGGGGCTGGCTACGCCGGTGGCCACGCTCATTGGCATCAACCTGGCCGCCAGGCGGGGGGTGCTTTTTAAAGAGGCGGCCTTCATTGAAACCATGGCCAAGGCCGACACGCTGGTATTAGATAAAACCGGCACCATCACCGAGGGCAAGCCCCACGTGGTCAGCTACAAAGAGTACGCTCCATACGATGCCAACCTGCTCTACAGCCTTGTTAAAAGCTCCATTCACCCGGTGAGCAAGGGGATTGAAACCTATCTCAAAGAGCACCATGAAGCGCTCAAAGAGGTGGCTTTGGATGAGGTGAAACAGGTGCAGGCCAAGGGTATTCGGGCCAAGGCGGGGGCGCATGAACTACTGGGCGGCAACGCCAGGCTGATGGCCGATTTTGGTCTGGGTGTTGAGGATGAGAGCGAGTTTTCCCTCTTCTATTTTGCCGTAGACGGTCGGGTCGTGGCCCGGTTTGAACTGCGCGATCTTCCCAAAGCCGGCGCCAAAGAGGCAATTGAGGCGATACGAAAGCTTGGGGTTGATATTGTGATGCTGACCGGCGACAACGAAAAAGCGGCGGCCAGGGTCGCCCGGGAAGTTGGCGTGCCCCGCTACAGGGCGGGGCTTTTTCCGGAGCAGAAGGCCAAAGAGATCGAAACGCTCCATGCCGAGGGGCGTATTGTCGTGATGGCGGGTGACGGGATCAACGACGCGCTGGCGCTATCCAAAAGCGATATCGCCATCGCTATGGGGAGCGGTTCGGACGTGGCGTTGGAAGTCAGCGACGTGGTGATACTGGATGATCGCATCACCTCTTTGCGGGACGCCTTTTTGATCAGTCGCCGAACCTTCAAATTTGTCAAGCAAAATCTCGCCCTCTCGGTTGTCTACAACTCCATTACCATTCCTCTGGCGGTGGCGGGATATGTGATTCCGCTGGTGGCGGCGTTGTCGATGAGCCTGAGCTCTTTGTTGGTGGTGGGCAACAGTATGCGCATCAAAGCCGGCTTCAAACCGTGAGGGGTGGTATAATATCGGCAGATCGAGGAGGACGGGTATGGACGCGATAAAACTGGAATCACTGCCCCATTATACCTACGAGGATTACAAAACATGGGACGGGGAGTGGGAGCTGATTTACGGGGTGCCCCACGCCATGGCCCCTTCGCCGGTGAAACGGCACCAGAAACTGATTGGTGACATTTATATGCAGTTGCGAACGGGTTTGGGGACGTGCGAAGAGTGTGAGGTATTGCTGGAAGAGGATTGGAAAGTACGCAGTGATTTGGTGCTTCGTCCCGATGTGGCGGTGGTGTGTCATGACATGGAGACGCGTTTTATCGCCAAAACCCCTGCCGTTATTTTTGAGGTGCTCAGCCCCGCCACCGCCGGACGGGATGAGAATTTGAAGTTTGGCATCTACGAAAAAGAGGGGGTGGCGTATTACGTTTTAATCTATCCCGATGAATTGATGGCCCGCATCTATCGCAACGAAAAGGGATTCGTGAAAATGGGCGAGTTTGAAAAGGAGCGGGTGAGACTGCGATGGGAAGGGTGTGAGGTAGACTTTGATTTTGGCACGCTTTTTGAGAGGTTTCGTTAACGGCGCGCTTTAAGCCCCCGTGTAGCCACGGCGTGATAGCATTGATAAAACGTTAGCAAAAGGAGCGGTGATGCAACAGATTGATATGAGTTCAGACGAGTTTTTGGCGGAGCTGGAGAAGACCAAAAAATTTACCGACAAGGTGTGCAGGCAGTTTGGGTGGGTCTACAACCCCAACGAGGATGTGAATGAAGGGGTCCTGATGGGGTTGGCTAGGCACAAGATGCTTTACGGTAAGCGGTTTTGTCCCTGTTTTATGGTGGTAGAGGATGAAAACGGCAAACACAAAAGCGCCGATGATCGCATCTGCCCCTGCAAACCGGCCATTGAAAAGGAGATCCCCGAAGAGGGCAAGTGCCACTGCGGGATCTTCTGCACCCCCGAATACGCGCAAAGCCACGACCATTAAGGAGAGGCTATGGTGGTACATATTGTGATGTTTCGCTTCAAAGAAGAGAACAAGGAGGCCAATATCCAAAAAGTCAGGGCCCTGCTTGAAGCATTGCCCGAAAAGATTTCGACGCTAAAGAGCATGGATGTGGGGGTGGACGCCGTCCACTCCGAGCGCTCGATGGATCTGGTGCTGACCTCCAAGTTTGAGGATTGGGACGGACTGGAGGCTTACCGCATCCATCCGGCTCACATGGAGGTTGTCGCGCTCATTAAAGAGGTGACGATAGAGAGTCGCGTGGTCGATTACGAGAGGTAGGCGATGAGCAGTGGAATTTTGGCCATGATGCTGGGGGTCTCCACCCTGCTGGGGGCCTTTGGGCTTTTCGCGCTTCTTTGGGGTCATAAGACGGGGCAGTTTGATGACAAACACAAATTTCTTGACGGCGCCCTTTATGACGGCGAAGAGGAGCTCAAAGACGCGGTGTTGATGGAAGAGAAGCGCAAAAAACTTTCTGCCAAACGCAAAGACAAACGGGTGATGCCCGATTAAAGGAAGAGGATGCCGGCGGGAATGCCGATGGGCGGTCATGCTATCAATACCGGCGCACTGCCGGGCTTTTTGACCTGGGCGGGGCTTATTTTGATGATCATGATGCTGGTGTGGTTGCTGGAGCGGCGGTGAGAAAAGCGCTCTTTTTGGACCGTGACGGGGTGATCAATATCGATCACGGTTATGTGAGCCGTGTGGAGGATTTTGAGTTCGTACCGGGTGTGTTGACGTTTATCAAAACAGCGCAAGAGAAGGGGTATCTGCCTATTGTGGTCACCAACCAGTCGGGAATCGGCCGGGGGTATTATGACGAGGCCGATTTTTGGCGACTGAGCGGGTATATGATAGAAAGAATGCAAGAAGAGGGCATCAAAATGGACAAAGAGCAGATCTTCTTTTGTCCCCACCGGCCCGACGAAGGGTGCAACTGCCGCAAACCCAAGCCCGGTATGTTGCTCTCGGCCAAAGCGCGATTTGATATTGATATGGCCCAATCGGTGATGATCGGCGACAAAGAGAGCGATATGGAAGCGGCCAAGCAAGCCGGGGTGGGGCGTACCGTTTTGGTCGAGAAGAACAAACCCATTGAGAGAAAGGTGGTCGATGAACTTTGAAAACAAAACGATCCTCATTACCGGCGGGGCCGGGTTTATAGGCTCCAACCTGGCCTTTTGGTTTCAAGAAAACGTCCCGAGCGCCAAAGTGGTGGTGTTTGATCTGTTTCGCACCGGTGAGACCTTTGACAACGGCAATCTCAAAAGTTTCGGCCACTACAAAAACCTGTTGGGCTTTAGGGGTGAGATTATCGCCGGCGATATTACCAAGCAAGAGGATCTGCAAAGGCTAAGAGACTTTCGTTTTGACGTGATCTTTCACGAAGCGGCCGTTAGCGATACGACCGTTTACGATCAACATCTGATGATGCAGACCAACCTCAACGCCTTTAAAGACCTGCTGAAGATGGCCAAAGAGATGGGCGCGGCCATGGTTTACGCCAGTAGCGGCGCGACCTACGGCAACGCCCCCGCCCCTCAGACCGTGGGCCGTGAGGAGCCGGCCAACATTTACGGTTTTAGCAAGCTGGCGATGGATCACCTGGCCTATGAGTGGATGAAAAAGAGCGATCTGCCCATTGTGGGACTGCGCTATTTTAACGCCTACGGTCCCAGGGAGTTTTACAAGAACAAAACCGCCTCCATGGTTTTGCAGTTTGGCCACCAGATTCTTTCGGGTCAAAGCCCCCGCCTTTTTGAGGGAAGCGAGAGGATTTTGCGCGATTTTGTCTATATTGATGATATTGTGCAGGCCAACATCAAAGCGTGCGATCCCAAAAAGAGCGGGGTTTACAATGTGGGCACGGGCAAAGCCCGCAGTTTTCAGGATATTGTGGATATTTTGCAAAAAGAGCTGGGCACGAACCTGCCTTGCGAGTATATTCCCAACCCCTATGTGGGGCGTTACCAGTTCTTTACCCAGGCCGACATCGAGCCCACACGGGAGTTTTTGGGGTATGAGCCCCAGGTGAGCCTGGAGGAGGGGATCCGCCGCTATCTGCCCGAGATCAAGCGGCTTTTTGAGGAGGAAGCGCGTGCGTAGGTTTGCCGACTGCTCCCCTTCGATTTTGGTGGTGGGGGATATGATGATCGACCACTACCTGTGGGGCAAGAGCGAGCGGATCTCGCCCGAGGCGCCGGTGCCGGTGGTGGATGTGCAAAACGAAACCGAAGTGTTGGGCGGCGCGGGCAACGTGGTAAACAATCTGGTGGCGTTGGGCGCGCAGGTATATGTGGCTTCGGCGATCGGTAAAGACGACAACGGCCGACGACTGAAAAAGATGTTGGAGGCGCTGGGGGTCTCAACCCGTCTGCTCATCGCCGACGAGAGTCGCGTGACTACCAGAAAGAGTCGGGTCATCGCTTCGCATCAGCAGGTGATCCGCTTTGACAGCGAGAGCCGTCAGTCTTTGGATAAAAGAGGCGAAGACAGACTGATCGAGGCGGTTCAGCGCCAACTGCTCACCACCGACGCCATTTTGCTCTCCGATTACGGCAAAGGGGTTTTAACCGATCGGCTGACGGCCCAGATTATCGCCATGGCCAAAGCGGCGAACATTCCGGTGCTGGTTGATCCGAAAGGGGCCGACTATACCAAGTATCGGGGCGCGTCGCTGGTGACGCCAAACAAAAAAGAGGCCGAGGCGGCTACGGGTATTGCCATTAAAGACGACGAGAGTTTAAAAGAAGCCGGCTTTTGGCTCAAAGAGCGTCTGGAGCTGGAGCGGGCGATGATCACGCTCTCTGAGGAGGGGATGGCGATCTTTGATGAAGGGGGGATGCGTCGCTACCCCACCGTCGCCAGGGAGGTCTATGATGTGACGGGCGCGGGCGATACGGTGTTGGCGACGTTGGGGTTTGTGCTGGCTGTCGGCGGCACGATTGACGAGGCCGCCCGTATCGCCAACGCCTCAGCGGCGGTGGTGGTGGGCAAACTGGGAAGCGCCACGGCCACGTGGGATGAGATTATCGCTTACGAGGCGGCTTTGCACGAAAGTACCACCGAGCATCGCATCAAAAGCCGTGAGGCGTTGGTGCAAACCGTCGAACGCCTTAGAGCCGAAGGCAAAAAGATCGTCTTTACCAACGGCTGTTTTGATATTTTGCACCTGGGGCACGTCAAGTACCTGGAGAAGGCCAAGAGTTTTGGCGACGTGCTGATCGTGGGGGTCAATAGCGACGATTCAGTACGCCGCCTCAAAGGGCCCGAGCGTCCCGTCAACCCCGAGTTTGACCGGGCTTATCTGCTCTCAGCGTTGGATGCGGTGGATTTTGTGACGATCTTTGACGAAGATACCCCCTACGCGCTCATCGAAGCCCTACAGCCTGATGTACTGGTTAAAGGGGGTGACTACAAAGGCAAAGAGGTGGTGGGAAGCGACATCGCCAAAGAGGTACAGCTGGTTGACTTTGTGGATGGCAAAAGCACCACTGCCATTATTGAAAAAGCGAAAGGCGCAAGAT
>JAMOMS010000240.1 GCA_027067015.1 Campylobacterales bacterium
CTCGGCCAGAATGTTGATCGCGCTTTTGCGGTTGATCTCCCGTTTGCGCTGGTTGCAACGGGTACGCATATGGCTTTTGGCCCGGGAGGTTTTTACCGCGTCGATCCAGGTGCAGTGGTAGATGGGATGGTCTTCGGTAATGATGCGTACCAGATCGCCGTTTTTAAGCTCTGTCAGCAAGGAGGCGGGCTGTTTGTTCACCAGCGCCGCCGCGGCCCGCTCACCCACCTGGGTATGGACCGCGTAGGCAAAATCGAGTACCGTCGCCCCCCTGGGCAGGGTAATCTGGTCGCCGCCCGGGGTAAAGACGGCGATATCCTCGCTGTAAAGGTCGTTTTTGACCAGCTCGTAAAACTCCTCGATCGACTCGTTTTGGTACTGAAGGTTTTTGAGCCACTCGGTATTGACCCCGCTCTCGCCGGTTTTGTACTTCCAGTGCGCGGCGATACCGTATTCGGCCATCTTGTGCATCTCGAAGGTGCGAATCTGCGCCTCGATGATGGAGTTTTCGTCAAAAACCGTCGTATGCAGGGTCTGGTAACCGTTCTCCTTGGGCAGGGCCACGTAATCTTTGAAACGGGCGATCAGCGGCTTAAAGTGCAGGTGCAGGGTGCCAAGCGCCCGGTAACAGTCAATGGGTTCGGGCACCAGAATGCGGATAGCCAGCAGATCCAAAATCTCGTCGATCCCGATCCCTTTGCGTTGCATTTTCAGGTAGATGGAGTAGTAGTGTTTCACCCGCCCGAATATCTCGAAACTCTCCTTTTTAAAACCGTTGTGCACCAACAGGGTCTTGACTTTGGCGATAAAGTCATTCAGGCGCATCTGAAAATCCTGCCGGTGCGACTGGATATAGGCGTCGATCTTGGCGTACTCTTTGGGGAAAAGGTAGTAAAAGCTCAGATCCTCCAGGCGGTTTTTCATGGCGGCGATCCCAAGCCTGTGGGCGATGGGCGCGTAGACCACCAGGGTCTCTTCGGCAATGCGCTGGCGTTTGTGGGGCGGCAGGGCGTCAAGGGTGAGCATATTGTGCAGGCGGTCGCACAGCTTTATGACCAGCACCCGCACATCCTCAATGGAGTAGAGCAATATTTTGCGAAAGCTCAGCGCCGAAGTGACCAACCGCTCATCCGATCCGGAAGGGATCAACTCCCTTTCGCGAATCTCCATGATTTTGGTCAGTCCCTCGACCAGCTTGGCCACATCTTCGCCAAAGCGCCCCCGCACCTCTTCGATGGTACGCTCCGTATCTTCCACCACGTCATGCAGTAACGCGGCGATTACCATGGTCTCATCAGAGCTGATCCGCGCGGTGATGGTCGCCACCAAAATAGGGTGAATAATGTAAGGCTCGCCGCTCTTTCTAAACTGCCCCGCGTGGGCCTCTTTGGCAAAGGCCAACGCCTCTTTGATCCGCTCTGTGGCATCCTTCGTCTCAAAGAGAAGTTTTTGGGCATCCTCCACCGTATGGGTGGCGCGGATCAGGTCTATTAGAGGCTCAAGGGCGGGGCTCATAGAGGCGGTCTCAGTTGGCTTTGGCGCCCTCTATTGTAATGAGTCCCTCGGCGATTTCGGTAATGGCGATGTCGGAAAACTTCTCTTTTTTGGGGTCCATATCAACCAGCGGCTGGGCGCCGTTGGCCAGTTCGTTGGCGCGCTTGGCGACCGCGGTCGAGAGGAGGTAACGGTTAAAGTTGGCTCTTTCCAGCGCCTTGGCGGCAATTTTTTCAAGTCTCATCTTTTCTCCTTTTATTTGACAATCGAACACTTCTCGTAATCACCCTGCATGATCGCCAGCAGGTTCCCTTTTTTGAACATATCGCACACCACGATGGGCAGGCGGTTCTCTTTGGCCAGGGCGATGGAGGTGTCGTCCATCACCTTGATGTTATCGGCCAACGCCTCGTCGTAGGTGAGGGTCGGCAATTTTTTGGCGTCGGGATATTTGGCGGGGTCTTTGTCGTAGACGCCGTCCACTTTGGTCGCTTTGATAATCATATCCGCGCCAATCTCAATAGCCCGCAGTGTGGCGGCGGTATCGGTGGTGAAGAAGGGGTTGCCCGTCCCGGCGGCGAAAATGACAATGCGCCCCTTTTCCAGATGGCGCACGGCACGGCGGACAATGAAGGTTTCGCAGATCTGCTCCATCTTGATGGCGCTTTGTACCCGCACCCGCATACCCAGGTACTCCAACGCCTCCTGCATCGCCACGGCGTTGATGACGGTGGCCAGCATACCCATATAATCGCCGCTGGTACGCTTGATAATGCCGTCTTTGGCGGCGGTCACGCCGCGGATGATGTTGCCGCCGCCAATGACAACCCCCACTTCCACGCCGTTATCCACCAACTGTTTGATCTCTTCGGCGATGAATTTAAGAATGGAGGTATCCACCCCATAACCGCCCTCGCCCGCCAGCGCCTCACCGGAAAACTTCACCAGTACCCGACGTTTTGCCATACCGATTCCTTTCAGGACTCTTTAAAATATGGGGATTTTATCCAAAATTTACTTTGAAAAAGCTATGGCCGTAAAGCTATCGAAGCCGGATGAGCTCCAGCGGATTGATATGCCGATTCTTTTTGGTCACCTCAAACATCAGCTCTTTCTCTACCCGACCGATCACATAGCCCCGCTTGACCCATTTGCCTTTGCGAATGGTGGGCGCGATTTTATCCATTTTGGCGTAGATGGTGTGCAGTCCCCCTTTGTGCTCCACAATGACCACTTTGCCCAACACCGGCGTATCCTTGGCAAAGACCACCTTGCCGTTTAAAACGCTTTTGACCTTGGCATTCGGTTTATAGGGGCGCAGTGTGACTGACTCATTAAAAATTTTTATGCCGTAAATCGGATCGGTATAGGCGCCAAACTTTTTGACAACCTTTGCCTTTCCGACAGGAGAGATGGTTTTTCTTCCTCTGTAATGCGTCACGGCGGTTCGCTGATACGAGGAACCCAGGGTGCGCACCCGCATCTTCTCCCCCTCACTGATCGTTTTGGCGTTTTCCACCCGGCGTCGTCCCTTTTTGGCCCTCTTTTTGCGCGCCTCTTCGGCTTTGAGAATATGAAGTTTTGCCAGGGTGCGCCGAAGAGTACGCTCCTCATCATGCAGGCGTTTTAACCGCGCGGTATAGGCCTTTTTTTGCGCCTCCAGCTTCATCGCCAGCGCCTCTCTTTCGCGCTTCTCCTTGAGCGCTTTCTCTTTGCGCGCCTTTAGGCGCGCGAGGGTGGCGCGAATCCGCCCGGCCTCTTTTTGCAGGCTCTCATACTCCCTGTCGGCTTCGGCGTAACCCTTTTTGAGTTTGGCAATCTCCCTGTTTTGTATACCTATGAGTTGGCGTACCGCCTCGGCCTCCACAACATCTTTCGCGGAAGCGATCCCTTTGTTTTTGATGATCTTTTCATACAAAAAACGGTCAATCAAAAGCTTTTTGAGTCGTGACTCCAGCGCCTCTTTCTGCTCTTTGAGCGTCCGGGCGGCCTGCTGAAGCTCTTTGAGCTGTTTCTCACCCTCTTTTAACTGCAAAGCCCCCAACGCGATCTCTTTGTCGGACGCGGCGATCTCTTTGTCCAGTGCCGCAAGTTTTTGGCGATTCAGCCTGATCTGCTTGGCGATCTGGGCCAGTTTCCTGTCCATATTGGCATAGCTGGAGCGTGTGAGCGCAAGCCGTTTTCTTGAGCTGTCAATCCGTTTTTGCAGTGAGGTACCGGCCCATGCGTGAAAAAAGAGCAGACCCAACACCCCGACAACAAAAAAGAGACGCCTCATCAAAGCTCCTCACGAAACCGTACCACAACCCACATGGCGCACAACAGGGCAATCCCAAGCCCCACCGCCCCAATCAGGCCAAAATCCTGCCACCTAATCAGGGCGGTTACGTCAACTCCCGTCTCCTCGGTCATAAGGGCCACTTGCGTGTTATAGGGCAGGTAAAGCACCGTGAGCATCACCATAAAGACGGCGATTAGCGCATCGACAACGGCCATGCGAAACAAAATACCGCTACGAAGCCACAGCGGCGCCCCAAAAAGCGCCATGATCTGTAGACGCTGACGATGCTCATACTGCCAGATCTGCATCTGCTTGACAATAAGCAAAAAACCCACCGCCCCAATAAGAAGGCCAAACATATAGAAGTTGCTTTTCATAAACAAAAGCATCCCGTAAAGCTTGTCATGCACCTTCTCAAACACCAAAACCCGCTGAACCCCTTTTAGTCGCAAAAGAGCGCTTTTGAGGGTCTCAAGCTCTTTGCCGCTGGGATAACGCTTTAGTTTGATATCGTAAAAATCGGGCATCGAGGCCCTCAAAGCCTCCGATTGCGTTTTGCTTATGCTGTGCGTCACTTTGCCCAGGGCGCGGGTTTTGTTGATATCATCCACCCGCTCAATGAGTTTGGAAGATGCAATAATCCTCTCTTTGTCGGCTCCTTTGGCCACCAACACCACGGAGTACTGCTCTTTAAGCCGCACCTCATACTGCGAGAGACTGCGATCAAAGAGCAACAGATACTCCAACGAAAAGAGAATGGCAAAGAGCGGCAGAATCAGCCCCAGATGGTTTTTAACGAATGTCATGGAGCACCCCGTTCTCTAATATCAGATGCCGATAGGAAAGGTCGTAAAGTTCCGGTATCCGGTGCGTCACCACCAAAACCGTTGTCTCCAGCTCCCGATTGGCCTTTTGAAGCAGTTCCCAAATGACCCGGGCCGAATAGTCATCGAGGTTACCGGTGGGCTCATCGGCCAGAATCAAAAAAGGGTTGTGCGCCAACGCCCGGGCCATGGCCACCCGCTGTTGCTCCCCGCCGCTAAGCTCGGGCGGTAAGCGGTCGGCCTTATGGGTGAGCTTGACATGGGCCAGCAGTTTGCCCGCCTGGGCCCGGCAGACATCTTTGGGATAGCCGGCGATCATCAACGGAAGCATGATATTCTTCTCCACCGTCCATTCGGCAATCAACTTGTAGTCCTGGAAAATAATACCCAGGTGACGGCGCAATTTGTATAACTTGGCCGAAGAGAGCGTGCGCATATCCATGCCCCCGACCATCAACCCCCCGCCGCTTACCGGCATGGCACCGTAAAGCGATTTGAGCAGAGTCGATTTGCCGCTACCGCTGGCGCCGGTAATAAAGACAAAGTCTTTTGTCTCTACCTGAAAGGTAGCGTTTTGTATCACCGGCTCGTGCCGGGGATAGGCGAGTTTCAGCTCTTTGGCCTGGATGACGCTTGGCACAACCACTCCTTGATATATTGATGGGCTTTGGCGTTGGCCGCCGTGGGCACCGGTCCTTCGGGAAAATAACGCACCCCGCCCTCTTTGAGAATGAGGTATTTGTGTTCAGGACGATCAAAACTTCCAAAAGAGAGGCGAATCACCCCGTCATCTTCCCCAATACGGTAAAAGCGCTCAAAATGGACAAAAAAATCATCCGTCACAAAACTTTTTTCGGGTCGTCTGGCCAACAACGCCTCAAACCCGTCACTGCCGTCAAAATCAAAAGCAGGCAGTTGCGCCCGGGGGGCGGAAGTCTCAAGGGCCGTGACGCGTACCTCGTAAATATCTTTTTGCAGGCGACGCCAACGATCCTCGTATTTGCTTCTAACCGCCGCTTCCGCGTTTTTCTCCACGCTCAGCCGACACGTTCGCGGACGCAAAAAGACCTCCATGGCGTATCGGAAATAGTTGTCGCTGTCGGTACGAAGCTCCAGTGTGCCGCCCTCTTGCAGTACCCGCAGTGACTCGGCCAAAAAAGCGTCGGAGATTACACGCCTGTGGGGTTTTTTGTCCCAGGGTACGGGAAAGTGGACAAAAATACGCTCTACCCGGTTGCTGGGAAGCAGTTCCATAAAGAGCCTGGCGTCATAATCAATCACCCACACATTCTCAATCCCCTCCAGATCAATGCGGCGCATCACCTGCTCCAGGGAGGGGCGGTGAATCTCCAGACCGATCAGATGCACATCGGGACGGGCCTTGGCCTGATGCAGAAGATGCCTGCCGCTACCAAACCCCACCTCGATCCAAAGCGGCTTATCCGGCAATGCCTGCGCGTCAAAACTCCCGATCTCTTTGAGACAGGGAAGCGGACGGACCAGCTTGGCCTTTTCGGGGGAAGCGATATTGCTGTAATAGAGCACGGGGTCAACCAGCTCGATCAACGCCTTTAACGCCTCTTTAACCAGGGTATTGGGCGAGGGGCGTGAAATCTTTTCGGCCTTGATCAGCAGGTCGTTGCCCTTGGGTTTGAGTTGAAGGAAAAAGGGGACATTGCGTACATTACAGTACAAAAGGGACTCGTCAGGATGATCTACATTGAGCGCCTGCCACTCAAATGTCACCTCTTCATGACTTTGGGGGAGGGAGAGCCCCTCCAAGCTATCTATGCGGATATGCGGCATTGAGTCGGCGTTACTGCCCGTCGGGTTTGGGAATGTAAAGTTCGACGCTACGGGAAGGATCGGAAACGATCCCGTTGGGATCTACTTCCATCACGGTATAGGTATATTTGATACCCGGCATCATTGACGTATCGGTAAAGGTGGTGCCTCGAATGTTGGTAAAGCTCTTTTTCATTTTGCTCAGGCCGTTCCAGTAGGTGCGCACCACCCGGTAGTGATCGGCGCGACTATCCACCGGAGACCAACTGATCACGGCACGATTGCCCTGCACCGTAGCGGATGTCAACGTGGGCGCCAGCGGCTTGCCCAGGGTACTTCCGATAACGGGTGAATCAGGCATGGGACTCTCCAGGCCGTCTTTATCCACCGCCGTCACCTTGTAGTAGTAGGTGGCACCGTCATCTTCCACATGATCGTCAAAGGCGGTCCCCTCCACTTTGGCGCGGTAGCTGTAAAAGCCCATGGCAAAAGGCGCGCGATAGACCTTGTAGTAAACCACATCGGCGGTGGGGCTGGGGTTCCATGTCAAATGAACCCGTTTGGGCAGGTTCATGCTCGCCTTGATGGCCGAAGGGGGCAGAGGCAGGGGTTTGGTGATCGCCTTGACCGGCTCGCTGGGCTCAGTCACCTCACCGTTGCAGAGTTGACAGCGCACCCGGTACATATAGACTTCACCGTCGCCCAGCTTTTTGTCAATATATTCGGCGCTCAGACGCTGTTTCACCGTCGCCTCTTTCTCCCATTTGTCAGGGTGAGAGACGCTGGCGCGCTCGACAATATA
>JAMOMS010000241.1 GCA_027067015.1 Campylobacterales bacterium
CGAGATCGAGCGGATCGCCAAGGTGGCTTTTGAGATCGCCATGAAGCGGAGCAAGCGGGTCTGTTCGGTAGACAAGGCCAACGTGCTGGATGTGAGCCAGCTTTGGCGCGATACCGTCGAGGAGGTGGCCAAAGCCTACCCCGAAGTGACGCTGACGCATATGTATGTCGATAACGCCGCCATGCAGTTGGTGCGCGATCCCAAACAGTTTGACGTGATTTTGACCGGCAATATCTTTGGGGATATTCTTAGCGACGAAGCAAGTATGCTCAGCGGCTCCATCGGCCTGCTTCCTTCCGCGTCGGTAGGGGAGAAGTACGGCCTGTACGAGCCCATTCACGGCAGTGCGCCCGACATTGCCGGTCAGGGAATCGCCAACCCCATCGCCACCATCGCCAGTGCGGCGATGATGTTGCGTTTCGCTTTGAAAGAGGACGCGGCGGCGGAGCGGATTGAGCGGGCGATCAAACAGGCGCTTTCTGAGGGCTACCGCACCCAGGATCTGAGCGCCTTTGACGCCAAAGAGGTCTGCTCCACCAGTGAGATCGGCTCCATTATCGCCAACTACGCGAGTAAGTGAAAAGTTAAAAACTAAAAGTGAAAAATTCAGGAAAGTCGCTTCGCACCGTTTTATTAAGTAAAAAGAGATATGGGAGTGTCCGTTTGCGACTTTTCACTTTTCACTTTTCACTTTTCACTCGTTTTCAAAAACGTCCGAAAGGGGTGTTTTGAAAACGCTGACGTTGGCGCAGATCTACGAGCTTCAGGGGCTCAAAACCGAGGCGCTGGAGATTTACAAAGAGATTTTGACGGCGGACCCTTCCAACGCCGAGGCGAGGGCGGCCATACGGCGGCTTTCGGGTATGCGGCGCCGTTTTTCGGGGGTCAATACGGCCATGCGCGACACCTTTGTGAACATGGAGAGCGAAGAGGCGTTCGCCCGCTTTGAGGCGTGGCTGGCCAAACTGTAAAGGAGCGGGAATGGAGCTTAAAGAGATGATACTCTCGACGCTGGCGGAGATTGGCGAAGAGGAGATGTCGGCGCCGTCGGATCTCAATGAGACGCCCGCCCCCTCCCGGGCGCCGGAGCAGGCGCCAAAGCCCCATGAGGCGGATGAGGATGAGTTGCTCTTTTTGGAGCGTCTGAGAGAACGTTTGCTGGTGCTTTTTGAGGGGTTTCTCTCCCCCAATCTCAAAAGCCCCGAAGCCAAGATCGACCTGACGCTCAACTTTCTTGAATACCTTCTGGCCATGCTGGATGAACGGATAGAGACCCTTAAAAAGCCGTGACGCTACAGCTTGACCTGCCCCCGGCCCTGGGGGCGCAGATTGACCACCTGAAGCGATTTTTCCACAAACACTACCCCCACACCGAACTCTACGCCGTCGGCGGCGCCGTACGCGACACCCTGTTGGGCCGGCCGGTTTATGATCTGGACATTGAGTGCTTCGGCCTGGATCCCGAGACGTTTGACGAGGCCATGGCCCGGCTGGGGGCGACGGGCGTGGGGCGGAGCTTTTTTGTCTATAAGTACGGGCAGATTGATCTGGCGCTTCCAAGAATCGAGCGTAAGACGGGCCGGGGGCACCGGGGCTTTTCGGTGGCGTTGGCCCGCACTACCAAAGAGGCGAGCCGCCGCAGAGACTTTACGATGAACGCCCTGATGCTAAGAGTTTCCGACGGCCTTTTGGTTGACCACTGGGGCGGGGTAGAGGATATTGAGGCGCGGCTGATAAGGGTGGTGGACGCGAAGACCTTTGTCGAAGACTCTTTGCGGGTTTTGCGGGCCATGCAGTTTTCGGCGCGCCTGGGGTTTCGTATAGAGCCGAAGAGTTGTCGCCTCATGCGTAAGATGGCGCTGGATGATCTGAGCGCCCAGCGGATTGTCTGGGAATTTGAGAAGCTTTTTCGCGCCCCTTACCTTCACTACGGATTGTGGGCTTTGGGTGTTTTGGAGATAGACAAAAAGATCTTTGGCCGCACTCTTTCTTCTTCGCTTTTTCTTTCGACGGCCCTGCGAATGGCCCGGGCGCGCCAAGCCGTACCCTCTGAAATCGCGGCATATCTGTTTCTTTACCTTCTGGCCGAAGCGTGGCATCTTTTGCCCGTCACGTTGGCGGAAGCGTTGGCCCTGCCCAACCGCTACAAGCGGTTTTTGGCTAACCAAAAGCGTGTGCCAAAGCGTGTGACCGACCGTTTTTTAGGGGGGATGGCCCTGCGAATGCCTCTTAAAGCGTGGTTGGGGGCGTGGGAGCCGCGCCTAAGGGAGCGGGCCGAGGCGCTGGGGATTTATGACAATGCGTTTGATCCGGGTATTGAGTCCAAAACCCTGATGGCGCGGGGGTTGCGGGGCGCCGAGCTTGGAACAGCTTTGCGCCGCGCGGCGCTTGAGAGGGTGCGGGAAAGTTTTGGCCGTCGGCTGATATAATACCCTTTTTAACCAAGGAGTGAGCATGAACCGGGATTACCGGGTATTGATCGATTGCCGGGACGAGAAGGGCCTGGTGTACAAAATCTCGAAAGTCTTTTACGATTTTGGGCTCAATATGGAGAAGAACCGCGAATATGTGGACGCCCAAAACGGCAAGTTTTTCATGCGAAGCGAGGTGCGGGGTGTCTTTGAGCCCGATAAGCTCTCCGGCGCGTTAAGGGCTGTATTGCCCGAAGGGGCGCGTATCCGCCTGGTGGAGCCGGGAAAAAAGCGGATCGTGCTGATGGCCACCAAAGAGAACCACTGCCTGGGCGATATTCTCATTCGTCACGAGGCCGATGAGCTGGAGGCGGAGATCGTGGGGGTGGTCTCCAACTATGATCTGCTCAGACCCCTGGTGGAGAAGTTCGCCATTCCCTACATCTGCGTCAGCCACGAGGGTCTAAGCCGCCCCGAGCATGAGCGCAGGGTGCTGGAGGCCATTGAGAGCTTCGGGCCGGTCGATTACATCGTGTTGGCCAAGTATATGCGCATTCTCACCCCCGAATTCGTGGCCCGTTTTGAGGAGCGTATTATCAATATCCACCACTCCTTTTTGCCTGCTTTCATTGGGGCCAATCCCTACAAACAGGCGTATGACAGGGGGGTCAAGATCATCGGCGCGACGGCCCACTTTGTCAACAACAACCTTGACGAAGGGCCCATTATCGCTCAGGATGTTCTGCCCGTCACCCACGCCATGGATTGGGAGCAGATGCGCAACGCCGGCCGTGACGTGGAGAAGGTGGTGTTGGCCAAGGCGCTCAAACTGGCGCTGGAGGACAAGATTTTTGTCTACGCCAACAAAACCGTCATTTTCGATTAGGAGAGACCATGTTTAAGCGTCTGGCCCCGCTTTGGCTTGTGTTGACCCTTACGCTTTTGGCCGCGTCCGGTTTTTGGGACGAGGTGATTCAGACAGAAAAGCGTTTCTACGCCTCCGACAACGCTACACCTGTTCCCAACCCGGTCGTTACGCCAAAAGAGCGCAACGCCACGGTGACGGCCAAAGAGCGTAACGCCACCATCCAATCCCCCGACCTCTCCCAACTGGCCGACGAGAAGATCGCCGCATTCAACCGACTGCTGGGGGCCGTGAAGGAGCGTCCTTATGAAGTAGAAGCGCCCCACAACCCCTTTTACGATCCGCTCAAAGCCGAACAGCGCAAGGCCCGCTACAAAACCCGCATCGCCGTCAACCGTCAATACGGCTACGACAAGGCGGTGATACGCGACGAGATGGCCCTTTTGGAGCTTGAGTCCAGGGAACGCATTTATAACTTCTTCACCCGTCTGGCGCAAAACTGGACCGATATGAGTGAAAAAGATCTGCAAAAACTTTTTCACGAGCACGCTAAGTGGCTGGAGAGCATCAACATTGGCCGTTTTGTCAAAGCCTACAAGGAGGCGTTGGGCAAAAATGACAAAATCTCCGCGCAGATCGTGGAGAATTATCGCAAACTCCAGACCCACTACCGCTTTTTTGACGAGTTTTTGGACTACCTTTCGGCCAACCCCTCACTGCTGAACTACCGGTCGCTGTTGGCCATGATGCGGCTGGATGAGGTGATCAACCAGATCAACGGTATTGAGACCTTCGCCAAACTCAATACCCATCTGCGCCACCTGCACACCGACATGGGGCGCCTTTTGATCTTTTTGCTCATTATGCTGGCGGCATGGATGGCCGCGTTCGCGCTCTATTACAAACTCTACGCCTTTTTAAAAGGGCTTATTGAAAAAGAGTATGACGAGAGCGACGAGATGTTGTTAAGCAACCTTGACGGTATCCGTCGCCCCTTCTTCATTCTGGTGTTGGCCTACGGTTTTCGGCTGGGCACCGAAGTGCTCTTTCACCCTCTTCCTCTGCCGGAAAATCTCGCGCTCTTTTTCTACGCCGTCACGCTGGGTACCGTCACCTACGTGGTGCTGGTGATACTCGATAGCATCTTCTTTGATTACCTTGTCAAAAAAGGGGAGCTTAAAAACAAACAGCTCAGGCGGGAGCTGGTGAACCTGGTGGTCTCCATTATCAAAGCGGTGATCGTGGTGGTGGCCGTTTCAATGTTTTTGGTACGCATGGGGGTCAATATTACCGGGGTGATCGCGTCACTGGGTATCGGTGGTCTGGCCGTGGCGTTGGCGGCGCAAAACACATTGAGCAACTTTTTCGGGTTGTTGAAGATCATTTTTGACAAATCCTTCAGCCAGGGCGACTGGATCGAGACCAAAGATGCCGAGGGGACGGTGGTGGAGATCGGCTTTATCTCCACGATGATCCGCACCTTTGACAACGCGCTCATTACCGTTCCCAACGCCACGCTGGCCAACACGCCGTTGAAAAACTGGAGCAAACGGAGCGTGGGACGGCGTATCAAGATGCATATCGGCGTCACCTACGGGGCGAAGCGTACAGCGCTGACGGCGGCGGTCAAAGAGATAGAGGAGATGTTAAAAAACCATCCCGGTATCGCCAACCATCAAGAGGTCGATAGCCAAAGTTTGATTGAGCGTCAAAGCAAAAGGGAACGCAAACTTGTCTCTTTGGAGGACAAATACGGCATCAAAACAACCCTGCTGGTCTATCTGGACGAGTTTGCCGACAGCTCTATCAATATTCTCATCTACTGCTTCTCCAAAAGCGTGGTGTGGCAGGAGTGGCTGGAGGTGAAACAGGATGTGATGCTTAAAATCTGGGAGATTCTGGAGCGTCACGGCCTGGAGTTCGCTTTTCCGTCCGAGTCGATCTATTTTGATCCCGATAACATGGCGCAAAGCTTTGCGTCGCTTCCTTTTGTCAAAAAAGAGGAGAGAGCATAGATGGAAATTATCATTGCCGGCGCGGGCAAAGTGGGCTTTAACCTGGCCCGGACACTGAGCATCGGCCACAATGTGACGGTGATTGACCGCAACATGGAAGCGCTCAACCGTTTGCAGGAGACTTTGGATATTCTGCCCCTTTGCGGGGATATTGAAGACCCCGAAACCTACCGGAGAATGGCGGGGAGAAAGGCCGATCTTTTTATCGCCGTCACCGATCTGGACGAGGCCAACCTGGTCTCCTCGCTCATCGTGGATGATGAGGTGAGGGTAGGGCGCAAGATTATTCGTCTGCGCAATGAGATGTTTGCCCGAAGCGGCGTCGGTGACAAGCTGGGGCTGGATACGGCGGTTTTTCCCCTTAAACTGACCGCCGATACGGTGCTTTCACTTCTGGATTTGCCCGCGGCCAACAATGTCAAGCACTTCGCGCAACCGCCTCTGTCACTGATTTCGGTCAGGGCTGTCAGTCTGGAAGGGCCGACCCGATTGGAAGAGGAGGGCCAGATTGTGGTGGGCATTGAACGGGGTAAGCGTTTTTTTGTACCCTGCGCCGATGAGGCGGTGGAGCCGGGTGATCTGGTCTATTTTTTCGGCAAAAGCGAGCCGTTGGGACGGTTGAGCCAAAAGTTGGACACGCAAGCCCCCCGCCATATCGGCCGTTGCGTCATTTTTGGCGCCGGAGAGTTGGGGGTGACGATCGCCTCCCGCCTGCTGGCGGAGGGGCGGGAGGTGAAGCTGGTGGACAAAGACCCCAACCGGTGTGAGCGGGCCGATGAGCGCCTGGGCGGTCGGGCCATGACCTTTAGTTGCAAATACGGAACCGCCGAACTCTTTGAGGAAGAGGGGTTGGGTGAGGCCGATATGGTGGTAGCGGCGACCGACAACGACGAGTACAACATTATCAAATGCCTTGAAGCCAGGGAACACGGGGCGCGCAAGGTGGTGGCCGTCAATAACGAGATGGAGTACTACAACCTGATGCACGCGTTGGGGATTGTGGTGGTACGGGGCCCCAAGATGAGCGCCTACCACGCCATTTTGGAGCGCATCAACTCCGGGCGGGTGACGGTGGAGCGCAAATATTGCGGCGGGCGGGGAACCGTTTTTGTGCGGACCATTCATGAAGGCTCCAAAGCCGAAGGCAAAAAGATCAAACCGCCCAGACGGCTGGAAGGCCGGCTCTTTCTGGCGCGTCGGGACGCATTGACACCCCTGGAGGGGCCGACGCAGTTGGAGGCGCAGGATACGCTGATAGGTTTTTGCGAGACGGAATCGGCACCGAAAATGAAGGTGTGGTTTTATGAATTTTAAGAGTCTTGTCAAGATTTTGAGCGTCGTGGGGATGACCCTGGCGCTTATTTTCGCTTCCGAAATCGTCGTGGGGCTTTATTATCGTGAACCGGTCGGGGCGCTGATAAAGTATGATGTCGTGCTATTGGCGGGGAATGGACTACTTTATCTGCTTTTGCGCCGCGAGCCGGTAAAGCTGGGAATTCGGGAGAGTATTTTGTTTGTGAACCTGTTGTGGTTTATGTTGGGCGCGGCGGGGGCGGTGCCTTTTTTGCTCTATACTTCCGTTTCGCCGGCTTCGGCTTTTTTTGAGGCGGTCAGCGGTTTTACCACCACGGGCGCCACGGTCTTTAACGATATTGAGGCGCTCCCCAAAATCATCCTCTTTCACCGGAGCCTAACCCACTGGCTGGGCGGGTTGGGGGTGGTGGTGTTGAGCGTGGGGCTCTTGTCGTTTATCAACCCTACCGGCTCGCTTTCGCTCTTTAAAGCCGAGTCAACCGGTATTCAGGTTGAAAAGCTCCGGCCCAAAATCCGTGAGACCGCCTTGAGTCTTTG
>JAMOMS010000242.1 GCA_027067015.1 Campylobacterales bacterium
GATAATCTCGGCCCGCATATTGCCGTAACTGTCCAGTTCACCGTGGTCGTCAAAATAGTCTCGCAGACGTCGCTCTTTGAGTACCTCCGTTTTTTTCGCTTCGACAGAATCGGTAGAAACAGTACTGTGAAGCGTGCCCGTCAAAACTTTTTTAAAGGTATCAACCGCCGTTTTGGCATCCGCGTCGCATATCAGCTTGCCTTCGTCAATCACCATGCCGCGGTTGCAGTAGCGAATAACCGTATCGAGCGCGTGGGTGACAAAAAGAATGGTGCGGTTTTGCTCCTGAAACTCCTGGAATTTTTTGAAGCATTTCATCTGAAAGGCCATATCCCCCACACTCAGCGCCTCATCGACAATCAATATATCGGGTTCGACGTTGATGGAAACAGAAAAGGCCAGTCGCGCGAACATCCCGGAGCTGTACATCTTGACCGGCTGGTGGATAAACTCGCCTATGTCGGCAAAAGCGAGAATCGCGTCAAGCTTTCGCTCGATCGCTTCACGTTCTAGCCCCATCAGCGTGCCGTTAAGATAGATATTCTCCAATCCCGTCATCTCCGGGTTGAAGCCGGCTCCAAGCTCCAGCAAAGAGGCGATGGTCCCGCGGGTCTCAATTTGGCCTGAAGAGGGGGTCAGCACGCCGGTAATCATCTTAAGAAGCGTTGATTTGCCGGCACCGTTTTTGCCCACAATACCCACCGTCTCGCCTCGGTAAATGTCAAAAGAGACATCTTTGAGGGCATAAAAATCGTGGTGGTAGCTCTTTTTGAAAGGGTGCAAAGCCTCTTTGAGGCGATCCTGGGGGTTGTCGTATAAGTGATAGATTTTTGTCAGGTTTTTAACCCGAACGGCGACGGTCTCATTCATCAAAGCACATCCGCGAAGTGGGGTCGAAGTCGCCTGAACGTCAAGGCGCCCAGGGCAAAAATGGCCAGAGTGACGCTCCAGTAATAGAGCGTCATGCCGGGCTTTTCCCAAAATCCGACATGGTGAATCATGCTGTCACGGTACCCTTCTATGATATAGACCAAAGGATTGAGGGCGATGATTTTGTGGTATTTGGCAGGCAGAATATCGATAGACCAAAAGATTGGGGTCAACCAAAAGCCAAACTGCAAAAACATCCCGACAATCTGTCCCATATCTCTAAAAAAGACCACGACGGAGGCGGTGATCCATGAAAGACCGAGCAAAAGGAGCGTCAACGCAAAAAGGTAGTAAAAGACCTGCAACCAGTAAAGGGAGGGAACGATGCCGTAGTAAAGGTACATACCATACATGAAAAAGATGAAAAAAAGATGCACGGCCAACGCCGAAAGCAGGGGAATAACGGGCAAAAGGTTGACCTGAAAACGCACCTTTTTGACCAGAAAACTGTTAGCGATGATACTGTTGGTGCCGCTGGCCAGACCTTCGGAGAAGTAAAACCAGGGGAACATACCGGCAACCAGCCAGAGAATAAAAGGAAAATCACCGACGGGCTTGGATTTAAAACCCACCTGAAAAACGAACCAGAAGATCAAAACAGTCACCGTCGGCTGGATAAACGCCCAGGCGATGCCGAGCATATTGCCGACATAACGCTGTTTGAAGTCGTTTTTTGTCAAAGAAAAAATCAGTTTGCGATTCTGGACAATCGCTTTTAAAAACTCATACAAACCGGCTTTCCGTTTTCTTTTTAGTATAGCGTACTTTTCTTGTCGGTTGGCTCAAGCACCAGGGCCAGCACACGGCTTTTTGCAAGGAAACGGTGCCGAACGACAAGGTCGCCTTTTGGGTCGCTGGCAACCGTTTTTAGAAATGTTTTTTCACCGGTTTGGAGATTGAAACAATAAATTTGGTAGCGGCTATTTGGCAGTAGGTCGTGAAATCTAAATCCGAAAATACGGCGCAAAAAACCGCCGTCACTTCCGTAACAAACCAAAAGCCGTTTGCCGTTTCGCGCGAAAAAGGGACCCTCCAAGGTCTCCTGTTTGCCAAACGGCCAGGCGTTTTGTTCACAGGGGGTCAAGGGCAGTTCACTCATCTCTTGTAAAAAACGCATACCCACCCCGACTATTTGGGCGCCGGGCAGGGCCATCGCTTCGCACCAGGGCGTTTTACCCCAGTCACCGCCGCTCGGGCTCTTACCGAAAGGCTTGTCAGGTCGGTTGACCTGCCAGATGCCGTTGGCGCCGTAGGTAAAGCCGGAGGCGCCGTTTAACATACTCACCCAAAAGGCTTTTTCCACCACATCCGCGCCGTTGCGTCCCAAAATACCCTCATAGGTCACTTCCGCCATGACGACCGGTTTGTGCGGCACTTCTCTTTGCGCCTCGGCCACGGTGATGGCGGCGCTTCGCACGCTCTCCTCATCGCCGTGGCCGGTTTGAAGCATCTCAAAATCCAAAAAGGAGGGGTCGCTTAACTCCCGGTGGGCCATATGGGAAGGGTGGGCCGACAAAAGACGGCCGTAGGGATCGATTTGGCGAATATAGGCGCACATTCGGCTCCACCCCTCTTTCAACGCCCGGTGTTCACGCTCACGATTTTGGCTAAGATACCAGGGCATACTTACCTCGCCGGCGGCCACCCAAATCACGGGCCAGGCGCCCCAGCGGGCGATCAGGTAGCGCCAATGACGGCGCAGACGCTCTTCGCCCATGAAGCCAAGATAATACCCCCAGCCTCCCAGGATGACCGGAACCAGGCCCGCATCTATAATCTGCTCCAGCTTTTTGTCGGCTTCGTCAAACCAGGCGGGGTTGACGGCTTCAAACCCCTTTTGCCACACAAACCCCTCTTCCCCGCCGCCTCTTGGATCGAAAGGGGCCATATCGGGAAAGAGACCGGCCACTAATTGCACCAGGGTAAATCCCTGCTCTTTTCTTAATTTGGCCAGTTCGGCAATCTCTTGGATCTCCATGCGCCCCAGGGCCATCCACCAGGTATCGCCCAGCCAGGCAAAAGGGGTGCCGTCTTCGTATACGAATCGCCTCTCTTCCGTCTTAAGCCGTCCGTGACGATAAAGGGGGTGCTCGTAGGCGGTATCGCTGATGGTAAAGTTAAACGTGATATCATGAAGACCGCTATCGGCAGGGTCCAAGCAGTGGGTACGGGCCTCATAACAGCCGGGCAGGGGGGCGTAGAAGCGTACCTCCCACATCCTGCCGCCCCGCCAGAAGGCCGGTACCTTCCAGCTTTGGCCGCTTTCGTGCCTAAAAACGACATCCAGCTCCACTTCATTAAAAGGATTTGCCCGCGCGACGGCGGCGGTGAAGGTTCGGCTAAAGAGCGGCTTTTTCATTACAACAGCATCAGCGACGCCAGTCCCAAAAAGCTGAAAAAGCCCACTACGTCGGTCACGGTGGTCAGCAAAACCGTCGAGCCCACGGCCGGGTCAATGCCCAGCCCTTTGAGTACCAGCGGAATGGTAGCCCCGAAAAAGCCGGCGGCCAACAGGTTGATCACCATAGAAAGCGCGATCACCACGCCCAGCATCGGCATCTTGAACCAGACCCAGGCGATGAGCCCCATGACCACCGCGTAGAGCAGGCCGTTGCCCAAAGAGAGCAGAACCTCCTTGACAATGACCCGTTTGGCTTCGGTGGGGGAGATCTCGCCAAGGGCAAGCTGGCGCACCGTGACGGTAAGCGACTGGGTGCCGGCGTTGCCGCCCATGGAGGCGACAATGGGCATCAAAACCGCCAGCGCCACCACCGACTGGATGGTCTGATCAAAAAACCCGATGACAACGGAAGCGGCAATGGCGGTAAGCAGGTTGATCCCAAGCCAGATGGCCCGGCTCTTTCCAGCCTCCAGGATATTTTCGCTCTCCTCGGACTCCTCTTCAACCCCGGCCATGCCGTAGATCTGGTCGGTCGCCTGCTTCTCCATCAAATCGTAGATATCATCAGCCGTGATACGTCCCAGCAAAATATTGAAGTCATCCACCACGGGAATGACGTTCATGTTGTAATTGCCTGCCAGTTCGATCACTTTGTCAATAGGATCTTTGGGGTGAATGGAGACTGTCAGTGCCCCCTCTTTTTCCAAAATGTTACGGTAAATCTCCTGGGGGCCGTGTAAGACCAGATCTTCCATGGGCATCATGCCCAAAAATCGATCATGCGTGTCAACAATGAAGACGTGATAGGCGTTGTCCAACCCCTCTTTGCTCTTCATCTCTTTGAGGCGTTTGATCGACTCACCCACCGTCTCGTCGATGTAGGCCTTGAAGAGCTCGGTCTGCATATGGGCGCCGGCCTCATCCTCTTCGTAGCTGATAAGCTCACGAATAACCCGACTGTCCTCTTCATCGATCTTCTCAAGAATCTCCTCGGCCTTCTCCTCGTCCATCTCCTCCAGGTGCTGGACAATATCGGCCGCGTCGTCGGTATCCATCTCTTCAATAATGTCGGCCAGCTCCGTGGCGTCGATGGCCTCCAGGGCGTCTTCCTGGGCGTTTTTGGAAAGCTCGGCCAACACGTCCGCTTTAAGCTCTTCGGGCAGTGACGTAAGCAGGCGCAGGTAGGCCTCTTTGTCCTGTTCGCGAACCGCTTCCAACAGTTCGGCGATCTCATAAGCCTGCGCGTTTTCGTCCAACCCTTCCTGAAAGAGGCGGATACGCCGTTCAATTTCGGCAATCAATTCATCTATCGGGCGTTGCATGGCTTACCTCCCCGAAATTTTGGGCGGATTGTAACGTAAAGAGAGAGAAAAAAGAAAGAGAGTTCTCCCCAAAGGGGAGAGTGAGAGAACTTACTGGCCTTTTCCGGGAATCAAAATTACTTCGACGCGGCGGTTTTTGGCCCGTCCCTCTTCAGTGTCGTTGGGGGCGATGGGGCGACTCTCACCAAATCCTTTGACGCTCAGGCGATCTTTGGAAATGCCGTATTTGATTAGCGCGCTCTCTACCGCTTTGGCCCGGCGAATAGAGAGCTTCATATTGTACGCCTCCGTGCCGATACTGTCGGTATGGCCGTCCAGCTCAGCCGTCACCTGCGGATGTTTTTGCATAAACTCGGCCACCTTTTTCACGTCGGTCAACTCATTGACGGGGATTTTGGCCGAATCGAAGGGAAAATGGAAATAGAGCGTGACGCCGACCGCGCATCCCTGAGCATCCACTTTGAAGCCGGCAGGGGTATTGGGGCACTGGTCTACACCGTCCGCCACGCCGTCGCCATCGCTGTCTTTGGGCATGGGACAACCGTTTTCGTCCACAATGGTACCCATGGGGGTGTCGGGGCATTTGTCGCGCGAATCAAGCACTCCGTCTTCATCCGCGTCCAAAGAGCCAAGAGGCGCGACCGCCGACTCTTTGGGCTCGGCCGTTGAGGCCTGGGGCTCGGACGTGCCAAACGCGTTGAAAGGCACGCTCAATCCCACCATGTAGAGCAGGCTGTTGCCGCCGTCATCAAAGCGGATCACGTCACGCACTTCGGCCCGAAGATGAAGAGTCTGGTTCAGCGCGTATTTGACACCGGCGCCTACGGCGGCCATGCCGTCATCGGTCAAATCGCCGTTGGTCCATGTCTCATACCCCACACTGCCGATCAGATAGGGGCGAAGCGCCTCGCTTTGCGGAGCGAAATGATACAGATAGCTGGCCATGACATAATTGCCGTAGCTTTTACCGGTACCCGCTTCGGGATCGACATCGGTTTTGGTTAGAAAATCCCACTCAAGCTCCAGCCCATGGGTATCGCTCTCAATCAGGCCCAGGCGTGCGCCCACGGCAAACGTGTCATCCACCCACTCGTTATCCAGCGGACTGTAACCGCCCAACATCGCACTCAGCGAATTTTTGTATTCCTGCGCCGACAACGTTCCCGCCGCCAGCAATCCCAACAACAAAAAGGTAGCACTCTTTTTCATGACGAAACAACTCCGCTCTTTGAATTTTATGGATTATAGTGAAAAAACCATTAAAAGTTGTTAAATTATATCCACTTCTTCTTTTTCAGCCAAAGGAAAATGAGCCAGGCGATAGTGATGTTCAACCCCCAGACCGCCAGGTAGCCGTATCGCCACTCCAGTTCGGGCATAAAATGAAAGTTCATACCGTAATTACCGACGATAAAGGTGAGCGGCAGGAAAATGAGCGAAATGGCCGCCAGTCTCTGCATGGCCTGGTTCATGCGGTTACTTAAAAAACCCATCAAAAGCGTCTGAAGGTAGCCGGTGCGGTCCAGGTAGGTTTTGGATTCGTTGATCAGAAAGCTCAGGTGCTCTTTGAGGTCGATAAACTCGTAGCGCAGTTTTTTGCGGATCACCACGGGAAAGTGGTTGATGATCTTGTTGACAATATCGTTATGCTGAACCGAAACCTTACCGATACGGTTGAGAGTGCGGCGCGCAAAATAGAGGCTCTTTTGCACCTCCTGCTCATCCAGCGTCTCATCAAAGATCCTATCCTCAATCTCCTCCAGCCGGTCATCAATCCGGTCCACGATGTGCATGGTGTGGTCGACCATAATATCAATCACCACGTACATGATGTACTCGATAGAATCGGTGGGTTTGTAGCGACGAAAGAGCTTGTTGATGACCGCTTTGATGATGTGCCGGTCCCTGGCCAAAAAGATAAATTTGTTGTCGGTCATGATGATGGCGACGTTTTGGGCGTGGTAGAGCAGTTCATCCTCTTCATCCGAGACAAAATATTTGAAAATGGCCATTTTAAAGCCCTCATTCTCCTCATAGACAATACTCTGATCTTCGTTGGTAATGTCTTCAATGAAGCTTTCGGGAAAATGGTGCTGTGTCAGCCATTCGTGAATGTCCCGGTTATCGATGGTGGTAAAGACAATCTGTTTTTTCTGATCATCCAGCTTTATTTCATCTTTTTTGTAGAGACGATCGGCAAAAATATACACGGCCAACCTTTCATGAGGGACTTAACTGCTTGTAAGATCATAGTTTATGCCACCTTTTGATACACTTTGATCATAAAAATTTGACCAAAGGTTCAAAATGCGACAAATTAGCGGTTTTTTGCTTAAAAGTATTCGGGATA
>JAMOMS010000243.1 GCA_027067015.1 Campylobacterales bacterium
GAAGCGGTTATATGATTGAAAACGCGTTGGTTAGCGGATTGACGGCGGTGGGGTATAACGTCATTCAGATCGGCCCCATGCCCACGCCCGCGATCGCTTTCTTGACCGAAGACATGCGTTGTGACGCGGGGATTATGATCAGCGCCAGCCACAACCCTTTTGAGGATAACGGCATCAAATTTTTTAACGCCCACGGGGATAAGCTGGGAGAGGAGGCCGAAAGGGCCATTGAAGCGATCTTTTTTGATCTTGACAAATTAATGGAAGCCCGCAAAACGGGTCGGGAGATCGGCTCCTCCAAACGGATCGATGACGTGATCGGCCGCTATATTGTCCAGCTGAAAAACTCTTTTCCCACCGATTTGACCCTCAACGGCGTGCGGGTGGTGCTTGATACCGCCAACGGCGCGGCCTACAAAGTGGCGCCGACCGTTTTTGAGGAGCTTGGGGCCGATGTGATTGTCATTAACAACAAACCCAACGGTTATAACATCAACGACAACTGCGGCGCCATGCACCCGGAGACGCTTAGTGAAAAGGTGCGCCAATACCGGGCCGATGTCGGATTCGCCTTTGACGGCGACGCGGACCGCCTGGTAGTGGTGGACGAGACGGGGCGGCAGGTTGACGGCGACAAGCTCATCGGCGCGCTGGCGCTTTATCTGAAAAAGTGCGATCGCCTGGTTAATGATTGCGTGGTCGCCACGGTGATGAGTAACCAGGGGTTTGAGGATTTTCTCACTCAAAACGGCATACGCCTTATCCGCTCCAACGTGGGGGATAAGTATGTGCTGGAGGAGATGAAAAAGAACGGGTGCGTATTGGGCGGCGAGCAGAGCGGTCATGTGATTTTTAGCGAGTATGCCAAAACCGGTGACGGGCTGGTCACGGCTCTGCAGACCATGGCCTTGATTTTGCGCTCGGGCAAGAAAGCGAGTGAGGTGTTGGATCCGTTTGATCTTTATCCCCAGCTTCTTTGCAATGTCAAGGTGGCCGAGAAGAAGCCGCTGGAGAAGATCAAGGGGCTCAAAGAGCTGGTGGAAAAGATCGAGGCGGAGGGTCTGCGGACCCTTATACGTTACAGCGGAACAGAAAACAAGCTCCGTCTTTTGCTGGAGGGAAAAGACAGCAAAGTGATCCAGCGTCGGATGGAGGAGCTTGAGAACTTTTTCAAAAAGGCGCTGGCCTGAGACGGGAGTGGTTCTCTTTTTTGGTTGCCGCGCTAATTGCTTTGGCGGCCGATCAGTGGGTTAAGCACCTTTTTTTGGAAGGGTATACTTTAAAGGGTGCGTGCGTCTCTTTGATTTTGACCTTTAACCGGGGGGTCGCCTTTTCCATGCTGGCCTTTTTGGGGCCGTGGCTCAAGTGGCTTCAGGCGCTTTTGCTGGCGGGTTTGACGCTCTACGTGGTCGCGGGCGGGTATCTGCGCCGCTACGCCGTGCCGGCAGGTCTGTTGCTTGGGGCCGGGTTTTCCAACCTGCTGGACCGTTTTTTGCACGGTGGTGTGGTAGACTATGTGTCGTGGCACTGCGGTTTTGAGTTTGCCGTTTTCAACCTGGCCGACGTGCTGATCGACCTGGCCGTGGCGTGGCTTTTGTGGGCAAGCTTTAAGAATAAATAAATAAATCTGCTGTATAATTCCGATCAGCAAAACAAGTGGTCGCGTAGCTCAGCTGGTAGAGCACTACCTTGACATGGTAGTGGTCACAGGTTCAAGTCCTGTCGTGGCCACCATCTTTTCTTCATGACATCCTCAAAATCCCCTGAAGATCGGATTTAAACTTTTTTTTATTATCCTTTCCTGTATAATACGTTTACGTTTTGTTAACCAAACCCACACAAGGAACTGCTTGGAAGAGAAAGAGATCATTGCCTACCGCAAGGACGGGCAAATTATAGACACCCAGACGGCCGCCGAGATCGGCTGTGAGAACTGCGAACCCATCTACTTCGACAACTCCCCCGACGCTTTGGAAGTGATACGCCACTCCGCCGCCCACCTGATGGCCCAGGCCATTAAAGCGCTCTATCCCGATGCCAGGTTTTTTGTCGGCCCCGTGGTGGAGGATGGCTTCTATTATGATTTTAGGGTTTCCGAAAAGATCGGCGACGGCGATCTGAAAAAGATTGAGAAGAAGATGCAACAGATAGCCAAGCAGAAGCTGGCCATTGAGCGCTACTGCATCTCCAAGGCCGAGGCGCGGGAGAAGTTTGCCGATGACGACCTCAAGCAGGCGGTGATGGATCGCATTGAGGATGAGCGTCTTTGCGTCTACCGCCAGGGCGATTTTGAGGATCTTTGCCGCGGACCCCACCTGCCCAACACCAAGTGGCTCAAAAGCTTCAAACTCACCCGTGTGGCGGGGGCGTATCTGGGCGGTGACAGCAATGCGGAGATGTTAACCCGCATCTACGGCACCGCGTTTGCCGACAAAGAGAGCCTCAAAGCGTATCTTACGATGATCGAGGAGGCCAAAAAGCGCGATCACCGCAAGATCGGCACGGAGCTTGGGCTCTTTATGTTTGAGGATGAGGCGGGGGCTGGCCTGCCTTTCTGGATGCCCAAAGGGGCCCGCCTAAGAGGCCGGCTGGAGCAGATACTCTACAGGGCCCACCGCCGCCGCGGCTACCAGCCGGTGCGCGGCCCCGAGATTCTCAAGGCCGATATGTGGCGTACCAGCGGGCATTATGCCTGCTACGGCGAGAATATGTACCTGACCGAAATTGACGGCCAGGAGTACGGGCTTAAGCCCATGAACTGCATCGGCCACATCCTTATCTATAAAAAAGAGATCCACAGCTACCGGGAACTGCCGCTTAAATACTTTGAGTACGGCGTGGTGCACCGCCATGAGCAAAGCGGGGTGCTTCACGGCCTGTTGAGGGTGCGGGAGTTTACGCAGGATGACGCCCACATCTTCTGTACGCCCGCGCAGATCAAGCCTGTGGTGATTGACGTGCTGGAGTTTGTGGACAAGGTGATGAAGCTCTTTGGCTTTGATTACGAGATGGAGATCTCCACCAAGCCCGACAAGGCCATCGGCGACGACGCCATTTGGGAGACGGCGACTTCGGCGCTTAAAGAGGCGCTGGATGAGAACGGCTTTGTCTACGGCATTGACGAGGGGGGCGGCGCTTTCTACGGCCCCAAAATCGACATCAAGATCACCGACGCCCTGGGGCGCAGGTGGCAGTGCGGCACCATTCAGGTCGACTTCAACCTGCCCGAGCGCTTTGAGATGGAGTACATTGACGAAAACAACGAGCGCAGGCGCCCCGTGATGATTCACCGGGCGATTCTGGGAAGTTTTGAGCGCTTTATCGCCATTTTGACCGAGCACTACGCCGGGGAGTTTCCGCTCTTTATCTCACCTACACCGGTGGTTTTCGTTCCCGTGGGCGAAGAGCATACAACCTACTGCCGCAAGCTGGCCGACGCGCTGGCCGAGGAGGATATTGACAGCGAGATATATGACCGCAATGAATCTTTGGCCAAACGCATCCGTACCGCCGAGAAGCAGAAAACCCCTCTGATCGTGGTGGTAGGTGATGAAGAGGTGCAAAAAGAGAGCGTGGCGGTACGCGACAGGCGCAAGCGGGAGCAGTATGAGATGGCGGCGGACGCGTTCGTCCAATTTATCAAGGAGCAGACAAGTGAGGTCAGAATTTGAGTAAGCGAAACAACGATGTGATCATGAATGAGGATATCCGGGCCCGGGAGCTTCGGCTGGTGGGTGATGACGGTACGCAGTACGGCATTGTGAGCCGGGACGAAGCGCTGGACAAGGCGGCGGATATGGGGCTGGATCTGGTGTTGATCGCCCCGCAGGCGACGCCTCCGGTAGCCAAGATCATGGATTACGGCAAGTTCAAGTACCAGCAGGACAAGAAGAAAAAAGAGGCCAAGAAGAAGCAGAAGCAGATCGAGGTCAAAGAGATCAAACTCTCCGTCAAGATCGCCCAAAACGATATCAACTACAAGGTCAAGCACGCCAGGGAGTTTCTGGAAGCGGGCAAGCACGTCAAGTTTCGCGTCTTTTTGCGCGGGCGCGAGATGGCCAACCCCGAAGCGGGGGTTGAGGTGCTCAAGTCGGTCTGGCCGATGGTAGAGGATATCGGTGAATTGGAGAAGGGGCCCTTTCACGAGGGACGATACATCAATATGTATGTCGTGCCCAAAAAAGAGAAGCCCGGTAAAAAGTAACCCTTTCGCCTCTCTAAGATCGCCCGTTTTGGGCGGCGTTTTGTAATTGTCTCCTTTTTCGCTATAATTACGCCCCGTTTTGCACGCTTGTAGCGTGCCATCTTACAAAGGAGTAGATCATGCCCAAAATGAAGACGGTCCGCGGTGCGGCCAAACGCTTCAAGGTCAAAAAGAGCGGCAAAATCAAACGCGGTAGCGCGTTTAGAAGCCACATTCTGACCAAAATGAGCAAAAAACGCCAGCGCAACCTGCGCAACGCCCACTATGTCGCCGATGTCGACGCCGATCGCGTCAAGGCGATGCTCGGAATGAAGTAAGTTCCGAAACGGTTTTTAGGTTGTCGTTCCCCTTCTTGTAAGGGCAAGTCCGGTCTATCCGGCACCGATACATCACGGATGTTAAGGTAAAGAAAGGAAAAGAATATGCCTCGAGTCAAAACAGGAGTCGTACGCCGACGCCGACACAAAAAGATGCTCAAGCTCGCCAAGGGCTTTTACAGCGGACGCCGCAAACACTTTAGAAAAGCCAAAGAGCAGGTTGAGCGCAGTCTGGTCTACGCTTACCGTGACCGTAAGCAGAGAAAACGCGATTTCCGCAAACTCTGGATCGTGCGCATCAACGCCGCGTGCCGTCTGAACGACATGAACTACTCCACCTTCATGCACGGCCTTAAAAAAGCCGGCATCGAACTGGATCGCAAGATCCTGGCCGATATGGCCATGAACAACCCGACAGCTTTCGCCAAGGTTGTCGAACAGGCCAAAGCGGCACTCTCCTAATCCGGCTTCCCCGGTTTTGCCGGGGTTTACGCCTCTTTCTTACTCCTTTTGTTATAATTGATCTACTTTAAAAAAACCAATCGGACAATTTGATGAAAATATTAGTAACCGGTTCCGCCGGATTTATTGGATACCATTTGGTCAAAAGATTGCTGGCCCGGGGCGATGAGGTGGTAGGGCTGGATGTGATCAATGACTATTATGACGTACGGGTCAAGTATGGCAGGTTGGCCGAGACGGGCATTGAACAATCGTCGATTCTTCAAGGAGAATTGATTCAGAGCAAAAGGTATGAAAATTACCGGTTTATACAGGCGGATCTTCAGGACAAAAGGAGCATTTTAGCCCTTTTTGAAAAAGAGCGATTTGACGCGGTGTGTAATCTGGCGGCACAGGCGGGGGTGCGTTATAGTCTGCAAAACCCCCACGCCTATATAGACGCCAACGTGAGTGGATTTTTAAATATTTTGGAGGCGTGTCGGCAAGAGGGTGTCGGCCATTTGGTCTACGCCAGTAGCTCCAGCGTATACGGTTTGCATGAAAACTTTCCTTTTAGCGTGCATGAGGGAGTAGATCACCCGATCAGTCTCTATGCCGTGACCAAGAAGAGCAATGAGCTGATGGCCCATACCTACAGTCACCTTTTTGGTATACCCACGACCGGTTTGCGTTTTTTTACGGTTTACGGGCCGTGGGGACGACCCGATATGGCCCTTTTCCTTTTTACCCGTGCCATTTTAAAAGGGGAAGCCATCGATATTTATAACCACGGTGAGATGCTAAGGGATTTTACATATATTGACGATATTGTCGAAGGGGTTGTCAGGGTGATGGACTCGCCGCCCAAAGGGGATGAGACGTGGTCTGCGAAAGCGCCCGATCCCGCCTCCTCCAAAGCGCCTTATAAAATCTACAATATCGGCAATAATGCGCCGGTACGCTTGATGGATTTTGTTGAGGCGATAGAAGAAGCGTTGGGCAAGAAGGCGATTAAGCGGTTTTTGCCGCTACAGCCGGGTGATGTACCGGCTACTTACGCAAATGTAGATGATTTGGTAAAGGATTTTGATTATAAGCCCTCAACACCGGTACGAGAGGGTATTGCGCGGTTTATTGCCTGGTATAGGGAGTTTTACGGTGTCTAAAAAGATTGCGATTATCGGTTTAGGATATGTGGGCCTGCCGTTGGCGTGCGCTTTTAGCACACGGTATGAGGTGGTAGGATTTGATATTTCGCGAAAAAGGATCGAAGAGTTAAACGCCGGCATTGATAAAACGCTTGAGGTGGATGAGAAAACTTTAAAAAAAGCCTTGGCAGGCGGCTTACACTGTTGTGACACGGTTGAGGAGATTCAAGATTGCAGTATCTATATTGTCACCGTTCCTACACCGATCGATCGCCATAAAGCGCCCGATTTGCGACCGTTGTTAAGCGCAAGCAAGACCGTGGGCTCCGTTTTGAAAAAAGGTGATATTGTCATTTATGAGTCAACGGTTTTTCCCGGTTGTACCGAGGAGGTGTGTGTACCGGTGTTGGAAAACGAGAGCGGTTTGGTGTTTAATCGCGATTTTTTTTGCGGCTATTCCCCCGAACGCATCAATCCGGGGGATAAAAAGCATCGTGTCACCGATATCTTAAAAGTCACGTCCGGCTCAACTCCCGAGATTGCGAAAGAGGTAGACCGGCTTTACGCATCAGTGATAAAAGCCGGCACCTTTTTGGCTGTCGATATAAAGACCGCGGAGGCGGCCAAAGTGATCGAAAACGCCCAGCGCGACATCAACATCGCCTTCGTCAACGAGCTGGCGCTCATCTTCGACAAGCTGGGCATCGACACCCACGACGTGCTCGAAGCGGCGGGCACCAAATGGAACTTCCTCCCTTTCAAGCCGGGGCTGGTGGGTGGCCACTGCATCGGGGTAGATCCTTACTACCTAACCCATAAAGCCAAAGAGGTAGGGTATCATCCCGAAGTGATTCTCGCGGGGCGTCGTATCAATGAT
>JAMOMS010000244.1 GCA_027067015.1 Campylobacterales bacterium
ATCGCAACATCATGCACAATTGTGAGGCGCTGGGAGAGATTGTCTCGTTTCGGCGCAAAGACCGTTTTATCGTCTATCTGCCCATGTTCCACGCCTTTACCCTGACGGTAACGGTCATTATGCCGCTCTATTACGGGGCCAGTTGCGTGATTGTGCGTAAAGTGATGCCCTTTTCCAACGTGATCAAACAGATCCTCTTTAAACGGGTGACGATGTTCATGGGGGTTCCCGATGTCTACAACGCGCTCAGTCGCGCCAAACTCCCCTGGTATTTTATGTGGTTTCAGAAAATCCGTTACTTCGTCAGCGGCGCGGCGCCGCTTAGCGAAGCGACGCTCAGGCGCTTTGGCGAGAAGTTTCCCAAAGCGCGCCTGTTGGAGGGGTACGGCCTGAGCGAGTGTTCACCGGTGGTGACGGTTAACCTTCCCAAAAAACAGAAGCCTCTCTCCGTCGGGCCCGCGATTCCCGGGGTGGAGATCAAGATCGTGGATGAGAATATGTTGGAATTGCCTGTCGGTGAGGTGGGGGAGATCATTGTGCGGGGCGATAACGTGATGCAGGGGTATCTTGGCAATCCTACCGCCACGGACGAGACCATCGTCAACGGTTGGCTTTTAACCGGTGACATGGGGTATCTGGATGAGGATGGGTATCTCTTTATTGTCGATCGCAAGAAAGATCTGATTATCTCAAAAGGCATCAACATCTATCCCCGGGAGATCGAGGAGGTGATCAACGCCTTTGAGGGAGTGGGCACGTCGGCGGTGGTGGCCATGCCCGATGAAAAGAACGGGGAGGTTCCTGTTGCCTTCGTGGAGCCGGCTGAAGAGTCTGAGGTGGATGTGCGGGCCCTTAAGAGCCATTTGAAAGCCAAGCTGGCCAACTACAAGATTCCCCGTGAGATACGGCTGGTGGACGCATTGCCCAAAAACGCCACGGGCAAAGTGCTCAAGCGGGTGTTGAAAGAGCGGTTGAAAGAGCAGGCGGCTCAAAAGTGACGCGAAAGAGGGGGGGGAAGATTAAAGCGGTTTTGTTCGATTTGGACGGCACGCTGATTGACAGTGTTCCCGATTTGACATGGGCGCTAAATACTATGTTGCGCCATTTTGGTTTGCGAATGTGCAATGAGGATGAGGTGAGGGGGTGGATCGGTGACGGAGCCGGCAAGCTTGTGCGCCGGGCGTTGACGGCGCAGGCGCAAGAGGATACGATCTGCTTTGATCGGGCGTTATCACTCTTTATGGAAGCGTACGGCACGGTTTTGTCTCAGAAAACCACCCCCTATACGGGCATTGACAAAGTATTGACAGTATGTCAACAAAAGGGGATCCGCACCGCCCTTGTGACCAACAAGCCTGAACGCTTTATAAAACCGATATTACGGCGGTTTGGTTGGGAAGATAGTTTTGCCTTGGTGCTTGGCGGTGACACATTGACAACCAAAAAACCCGATCCCGCGCCACTGCTTTACGCGTTGAAGTATCTTGCGGTCGCGCCGGAAGATGCGTTGATGGTGGGAGACTCCTGTAACGACATACTTTCGGCTAAACGGGCCGGTATCAAGAGTATCGGGGTGATGTGGGGCTATGGGGCGTCGGCCTTTACCGACGGGTGCGAGGCGAGCCATTATGTCAAAACGCCGATTGAACTTGCGGAACGGTTGCATGGATAGAAGGGCAAAGGTGGCCGTTGTCGGCGGCGGCGTGGCGGGTGTGACGGCGGCGTTGGCCGTCGCGACGGCGGGGTGCGATGTCATCTTGTTCGAGGAGAAAGAGACGCTTGTCGGCGGCCCCCCTTTTTGCCATCTGCACGCCGGCGGCAACCTCTATAGAGAAATAAGCGATGCCCAGTGCGTGACACTGCTAAGGCAGTCCATTGAGTTTGCCCGTCTTTATCCTTTTGCCGTTGACAAGCGACCGACGGTCATTGCCGTACCGGTCGATGACGGGGGCAGGCCGGAGGATCTGCTGTCCCGTCTTGAAATGTTGCGGCAACACTATGCGCGCTTGGTTGATGAGGATTCGGCCAATGCCGTGTTGG
>JAMOMS010000245.1 GCA_027067015.1 Campylobacterales bacterium
TGACTATTTCACTCTTTTTGACGAGCATCGGCTGGCGAAGGCGGCGAAAGAGGCGGGAAACGACAGGCTTCCCGAAAGCCCCGACGGTTGGATGGCCCCGCTTGCGCGCAGGTTGAATAAAGAGCTTGTGCGCTTTCCCCTGATACTGGTGCAAGAATACGGCTTAAATCTTTTTCGTCTCTCAGCCGGCGCGAAGCTCCTTTTGGGGCGTATGAGCGGGGTCGATCTGCGTCTTGGGACGCGGGTGCGGCGTGTGCGACGGCAAGACAAAGGCTTTCTTGTCGGTACGGATCGGGATGAGGTGTATGCGGATTATCTTGTCAACGCCGCCGGCTTTCGGACCGGAGAGATTGACAATATGCTGGGCCTGACGCCCCGCCGGATGGTGGAGTTCAAAGCGGCCTATACCGCATGGTGGAAAAAACGGGAGCGCTATTGGCCCGAGGTGATCTTCCACGGTCGCAGAGGGACGCCCAAGGGGATGGGCCAATTTACGCCCTATGCCGGGGGATACGTGCAATTGCACGGCATGACCCGAGAAATTACCCTTTTTGACGACGGGTTGGTCGCCTCTACCGCACATGACGCTTTTCCTAAGCTTCCCGATCGCTTGCGTGAACGGATAATAAAGGGGTGGTCGGCGGATGAGGTGGCCCGAAGAACCGGGCGGGCCGTCGCTCATGTGGCCCGTTTCCTTCCCGATTTCAACGAGGCAAAGGTAGGCGGTCCGCCGCTTTTTGGCGCGCAACAGATTCCGGGGGACGATCCGGCGTTGCGGGTGGCGGAGGTGGCTTTTGACGTGCCCCGGTATGCCCGGTGTGAGATTGTCAAAGTCTCTTCGGTGACCGATATGGCCCGCTCTTTGTTACGGGATTTGGCCAAAGAGGGGTTGGTCCATTCAACATCTTCGGTCGGATTGAGGCAGTTGGACGATTTGAATGAAGAGACGCTGATCAAAGAGGCTTGCTCAATTGCACGACAACGGAATTTTCCGGAGTATATGGCATATAGAATGGTGGACAATTGATCTATAAACCTCTTTTTGTTAGAATTTAACATTTTTTATTAAGGACAAGGTGGTGTTTTGTCGGGTTTTTCACTCTCTTAATCCCTCACTTTTACAGGCTATGGAAGAGATTAAAAGACAGTTTCAGGCGGATCGGCAGATGGATGCGTTTGATTTTATACTGATTGCCCTCTCTTCCCGCTATCCGGTCTGGGATGTCAACGAGACGGTATGGCAGGTTTTTGATACCAAGCAGTTCGCGGCGTTTCACGCGACGGACGCGTTTAATAACGAAGAGATTGTCCACCACGGTGTTACGGCGCTTTTTATTAAATTTGAGCGTCAAGGGCGTATTGAGTGTTTTGTGCAAGAGGGGGTTTCGGAGAATAAAAAAGAGGTGTTGGAAAAGACTGCTCGCTACCTCAAAGAGAGAGAAAACGCGTTTCATATCATTATTGCCGGTCACTGCAAGGCCCAGACCGCCTTTTTTATAGAGAAGCTGGCGCAGTATGACATTCCGATCAAAAATCTGTTGGGCGGTATTTCATCGGGAGAGAAGGTCTCGGATGCGTTGTTAACCTATCAGTTTTATAACGGGGAGGTGGTGCAGGACGGTTTTATGATTTTGACGTTTCATCATGTCAAAATGGCCACGTCCGTTGCGCTGGGGTTTGAGTCGGTAGGCGTGCAGTATACAGTGAGCAAAGCCAAAGGGTATCGGATCTATCGGGTTGACGACAATCAGTCGTTTGCATATACGATAGAGCGGTTAAGTCGGGGGATTGAGAACTTTAAACCCGAATATCTCTGGTATACCCCGATCGTGGTGTTGGATGAGAGCAGTGAAAACTTTTTGACCCTAAGAACCTTTAAAGAGCAGACCGATGAGTGGGTGGAGTTTTTCGGTCCCGTCAAAGAGGGACAGAAGATTCGTCTTAGTTACGGCGAAAAAGAGAACCTGCTCTCAGCCGACGCCAAGAGCGCGACGGCCCTTGCGGCCCAACTGCCCGAACCCGATTTGCTGTTTAACTTCTCCTGCATCGCGCGCCAATACGTTTTAGAAGAGATGCAGACGGAGGAGAACAGGATTTACCGCAATTTCCTTCACGCGCCGCTGTTTGGCTTTTTTACGTTTGGGGAGATCGGGCACGACCCTTCGCGCCGTTCTCTTCAATACTATAACGAAACGTCGTTGTTAACGGGAATGACGGAGCTGTAAGATGCGGGAAAAGATTAAAAAACAGCTATTGCATAACCTGCTTTTGGAGGTCTCCAAACGGTATGACTATATCATGGAGCAAAACGCCAGAATTTTTGAGGAGACCAACTACAAAGCCATTCACGATGAGTTGACGGGGCTGTATAACCGGTTCTACTTTATTGAGCAGTTGAAAAAGGCGCTCTATCTGGCCCAAAGGCATCAACGATACGGCGCGGTGCTTTTTATTGACCTGGATAACTTTAAAGTCATCAACGATACAACCGGCCACAAAGCGGGTGACGCCCTGTTGAAGATGATTGCCAAAAAGCTCAAAAACGCGTTGCGTGAAGAGGATGTGTTGGCGCGTTTTGGCGGAGATGAGTTTGTGGTGTTGGTTGAGGATTTGGGGGAGGATGAGGGGCAGGCCGTTAAACTGGTGCGGGGGGTGGTGGACAAACTGCTCTCGTCTATCGCGTACGGTCATATTGTGGATCAGAAAGTCTACCAGGTAACCGCCAGTATCGGGATTGCGTTGTTTCACCATGGTGAGATAGAGATTGACGATATTCTACGCTATGCCGACAGTGCCATGTACGAGGCCAAACGCAAGGGCAAATCGCAGGCGGTCTTTTTTAACCCGATGATCGAGGAGCGTCTGCAAAGGCGCCTGCTGATGGAGACATCGATTCGGCAGGGCATTGATGAGGGGGAGTTCTTTTTGGTCTATCAGCCGCAGATCAAAAACGGTCGCATTATCGGCGCCGAAGCGCTGGTACGATGGAACAACGCGGAACGGGGGGTGATTCCGCCTTCTGAGTTTATCGCGTTTGCCGAAGAGAGTCGGCTGATTATCGTGCTGGGGGAGTGGATTTTGCAAGAAGCGTGCAAAACGCTAAAACGGTGGGAGAAGGATCCGATTTTAAAAAATATCAAACTCTCTGTCAACTGTAGCGCCATTGAAGTGATGGAGTCTGACTTTGAGCAAAAGCTTATGCGTATTTTAACCCGTTACGGTATCGGCAGGGGAAAACTCTGTCTGGAGATTACCGAGAGCCTTTTAATGAGCCATCACGCCTCGCTGGCCGACGTTATTCACCGCCTGAGCGAGTTTGGGTTGAAAATCGCCTTGGATGATTTTGGAACGGGGTACTCTTCGCTGGCCTATTTAAAAAGCTTCCCGATCAATATTCTCAAAATCGACCGCTCCTTTATTGAGGATATCTATCTTGATCGATCCGATCAAACCCTTGTGCAAGCCATTGTGTCGGTAGCGGAGGACTTTGGTATGCAGGTGGTGGCCGAAGGGGTAGAGAATAAAGAGCAGGAGCAAGCGATTCGCGCCATCGCCGATCATATTGTCGTGCAGGGCTTTTTGTACGGCAAACCGCTTCCTTTGGAAGCGTTTGAAACGGCCGTGAAAGAGAGGAGTGCGGAGTATGGCAAAGAGGGTGACGCTTAAGGAATAACCCGGCTGAATCATATGAGCCTCTATGCGGTGATACGCCGGGTTCGCAGGGGCGTGATTGTTAAAGAGGGAGTAGACCTTCAGGCTTCTTCCCGTTTCTCCTGAGGCATAACTTTTTGCCAATTGCGCCAAAGAGGGTTGTCGGCGCCGAAATAGGGTAGCAGGGTCTCCACGTAGCGGTCGAAGGGGTTTTCGATGTCACATAACCCGCGGCAGGTCGAAAGGGGCAGGTCGTGGGTGTTGAGCAGTGTCGTAAAAGGGACCGGGAAATCGGTGCCAAAAAGCAGTTTGTGGTGGATTTGGGTTTGCTGTGCGAGGTGGGGGAGCACCTTGGCCCGCACGGGGGTAAGGATGGCGGAGATGTCGGCATAGAGATTCTCGTGATTTTCGAGCATCTTTAGCAGTCGGTGGTAGTTGTCGCCAAAATGTTTCGGGTTTTTGGAAAAGGCCCTCAAAAGCCGCCAGGGGGAGTACTCCAGCCCCATGTGGGCGGCGATGGTGGTGACGCCTTCTTCCAGGGGGCCTTCGAGCATCTCCAGCCTCTCGCACGCTTTGACGGAGTGCACACTGCTTTCGCTTCCGATGTGCACGATGATGGGCAGTTTCAGCTCGGCCAGCTTCTTAAAAAAGGGGCGAAAGCGCTTCTTTCTGGTATCCACGCCCCAGTAGTTTTGCAAAAACTTCATCCCCCTAAAGCCCATCTTTGCGTAGCGCTCCACCCGCTCAATAGCGTCGGGACGCAGGGGGTTGACCGACATGAAAGGGATAATGAGGTCGGGGGCTTTTTGATAAAGCGTATAGACATCTTCGTTGCGGGCGCAGACGGTGACGTCGCGGTGAATTTCGCGTCCTGCGTCATCGACCCTGGCGTCGACGCCAAAAAGCACCGTCTTTTTCAGGTGTCGCGACTCGCCCACCCGGCGCAGAACCGTGTCGCAGTAGCCTCGGTAGGGGTCGGCCAGCAGGGCCTCGGGGTCGGCGCCAAGCTTTCTGGCGAAAAATTTGACCGCCAGCTTGTCATAGAGGCGGCTTAGCTTCATCTCGCGGTTTAGCAGGTGCATATGTATGTCAACAGTCTGCACGGAAGGCGTCGGGTTCATGGCGTCTCCTTTGGGGTATTATAGAGACTTTCGACTTTACGCACAAAATCTCTCACGTTTCCGTGAAATCGCATAGGCTCCAAAATCTCGATCTCAATGACGAAAGGCACCCAAAGCG
>JAMOMS010000246.1 GCA_027067015.1 Campylobacterales bacterium
GAATGCGTGACGGCAGACTGCGGGGCGGTACGCTCCAGCGCATGAGCGCCAAGGCCAGGGCCAACGGGTTCGGTCTGCTGGCGCTCTCATCCGGCTGTACGCCGCGTATTGACAATGAGATTACGCTGGAGTTTGCCAAATCGCAGGCCAAACAGTGCGAGATCCCCGTTTTGCCGCTTTTGGCCGGCGTCACGGAGGCGGGCGGCCTGAGCGATTGCGCCATTTTGCTCAAAGAGGGGGCGGTAGGGATCGAGTTTGAGAGCCGAATGGACGGCAACCTGATTCGCCGTTTGATGGAGTATGCCCGTTTGCGAAACGTCACGCTCTTTTGCCGGGCCGACGATCCGGCGCTTTCGGGCGACGGGGTGATGCACGAAGGTGCCGTCTCGTCGGCATTGGGGCTGGGCGGTATCCCCGCGTTGGCCGAATACTCCCAGGTCGCCAGGATAGGGGAATTCGCCGACGCATACGGGGTAAACGTGGTGATCCTTGGGGCTTCCACACCCCGCACCGTAGCGCTATGTGAACAATATACCCATCTGCATGCCCAGCTCTCATGGCACCATCTTCTGCTTGACGATACCGCCTGCGAGGGGTATGATACCCGCGCCAAACTCTTTCCGCCCCTGCGGGACGCCGAGGCGCGCCGTCAGATGCTTGAACAGCTCAAAAACGGGCAGATCGCCATGCTCGGCTCTCTCCACTCTCCCGTCTCCGAAACCGCCAAAGACGCGGTATTCGCCGAAGCCGCGTTCGGCATAGACGGATTAAGCGGCGCCATGGCGATTCTTTACTCTTTGCTCATCAAACCGGGGCTTATGACATGGCCTCAATGGCGCCGGATGTGTGTGGATATACCGGCCAAACTGCTCGGCCTTGAGGGCGGGGAGAGCGGATGGTTTCTGTTTGATCCCGACGTATTGGTTGAGCCGGAAGCCGACTCACCCTATAAAAACCGCGCGCTTTACGGTCAGGTTGTCCCTTTGCGCGAGAGAGACGAAGGATAAGTGAATGATTTTGATGATCGACAATTACGACAGCTTTACCTACAATATTGTTCAGTACTGCCTGGAGCTTGGCGCCGACTTGAAAGTGGTGCGCAACGATGAGGTCGAGGTAGAACAGATCGCCAGGATGGCCCCGGAAAAGATCATTATCTCTCCCGGCCCCGCCACACCCAATGAAGCGGGTGTGAGTCTGGCGACGGTGGAGCGTTTCGGCGGGGAGATTCCCATTCTGGGTATCTGCCTGGGGCACCAGACCATCGCCCAGGTTTACGGCGGTAAAGTGGTGCGGGCCAAAAACCTGATGCACGGCAAAACCTCCGTCATGCGGGTTTGTGCCGATTCCCCCGTATTCAGCGAGATTCCCAAAAACTTTGTCGCCACCCGGTACCATTCGCTGGTGGTGGATCAAAAGACTCTTCCCTCTGCCGTTGTTCCCACGGCCTACAGTGAGGATGACGGGGAGATTATGGCCCTGCAAATCAAAGACCAGCCCGTTTACGGCGTGCAGTTTCACCCCGAGTCGATCATGAGTGAGCACGGCCACAAACTGCTGGATAATTTTCTGAAACTCTAAAATATGCGACTTGACCGCCCCAAACTCTGGACCCTGCTTGTTTTGGGGCTTCATTTCCCCGTCTTGGTATGGGTGGCCTGGACCCTGCCTATCGGCCCCCATGAGGCGCAGACCTATTTTAACGGGCACGATATTGTCGCTACGTTGATGCATATGGGGCGTTCCCTTTTCCCCCATGCCGACTTTATCAATATCCGTTTTCCCTTTTTGATAATCCATCTGATCAACGTGGCGCTCTTTTATCGACTGCTCCATTTGCTTTTAAAAGATGAGAGCGCCCGGATGCTTTCGCTGATTATTTTCGTCTTACTGCCCGGTATCGTCTCCAGCGCCGTTTTGGCCACCTCCACCGGTATCATTCTTGCGCTCTATCAACTCTTTCTTCTCTTTTGTCTTAAAGAGCGTAAAATATTGGCTTATGCGGTCTTGCCCATTTTTCTTTTTCTGGATAAAAGCAGTGTGATACTCTATTTCGCGCTTTTGACCTATGCCCTGTGGCACAGGCGGGTCGCCCTTTTGATGATCAGCGGAACGCTTTTTGGGCTGGCGGTCATGACCTACGGTATTCAGGTGCACGGCAAGCCGGTTAATTACTTTGTCGATACGGTCGCGCTTTACGCGGCCATCTTCTCGCCGCTGGTTTTTCTCTACTTTTTCTATGCCATGTACCGGATTTTGCTCAAAGGCAGGAAGTCCCTTATCTGGCATATCAGCTTCACGGTGCTTTTGCTTTCGTTACTGCTTTCACTCCGTCAAAAGGTTCCCATCGCCGATTTCGCGCCCTACGTCATTGTGGCATTGCCGTTGATGACGGCACTCTTTTTCAAATCCTACCGTGTGCGCCTTCCCATGTTTCGTCGTCACTATTTTCTTACGGCGGTCGTGGTGGTGGGTGTTTTGGCACTCAATACCCTGATGCTCCTTTTCCACCGGCCCCTTTTTCTCTATCTGGATAAACCCAAAAAACATTTTGCCTCCAAATTCTACTTTCCCTACTGGTGCGCCAACGCGCTGAAAGAGGCCGGCATTAAAGAGGCGGGAAGCCCCAAAAAGACGTTGGCCAGGCAGTTGTTTTATTACGGTATCAAACCCTCTCAAAAGATCATGGTCTCCTATCATCCGCTGGGGCGCAAAGACACCGCCGTCACCATTCGCTACAAAAACCGGCCTTTGGGAAAATGTTATGTTTCAAAAATAAACAAATGATCCGTTTTGCGTTCAAATAGGCCATCTCAAAGCAACGGCTATAAAAAGAAGTGGTAGACTCATCTCATAAAAATCATAAGGAGTTGTGATGGCTCAAAAAGCGATACGCGAGTATGACGGCAAAGCCCTGTTCGCCAAACATTGGCACGAGTATTTCGACGGATTCAAATATGATTTCAAGTCGGTGCTCGTAACCAGCGGCGATGAACTGCGAGAGAAGGCGAAACTTCCCGAGTACGCCTGGCTCAATGAAGAGCCCCTTGTCGCCAAACCCGATATGCTTTTCGGTAAACGGGGTAAAAACGGACTGGTACTTTTCAAAGTGGAAAAACCCGGTGACGTCAAGCTTGAAGATGCGGCCAAATGGATCGAAGAGAAGCAAAGCCACGAGGTGACACTGCTTTCCGGTCAAAAAGGAATGCTGACCCACTTTATCGTCGAGCCGTTCACGCCCCATACCCAGGATCAGGAGTATTACATTTCCGCTACCGTCGTCGACAACGATGACGTGCTCTATATGTCTGCCGAAGGCGGTATGGAGGTTGAAGAGGGTTGGGAAGAGAAAGTCAACGAAGTGCGCATTCCCATCAATATGAGCGACGAAGAGATGGAAAAGGCGGTTCGCGCCAATGTTCCCGAAGGGATTCCCGACGAAGCCAAAGGCCGCTTTGCCGCGTTTGCCATCCAATTCTTCAAATTCTACCGCGATCTCAACTTCGCTTATCTTGAGATCAACCCGATTGTCATGATCGAAAACAACGCCCACATTCTTGACCTGGTGGCCCGTCTGGACGACACCGCCGGTTTTATGATGAGAGAAAAATGGGGCGATATCGAGTTCCCTACGGCGTTTGGGATGGAAGATCAGTCTCCCGAGGAAAAAGCGATCGCCGAAGCCGACGCCAAATCGGGCGCGTCGCTGAAACTGACCATTCTCAACCCCGAAGGACGCATCTGGACCATGGTGGCCGGCGGCGGCGCCTCCGTTGTCTACGCCGACACTATTGCCGATCTGGCCGGCGTCAAAGACCTTGCCAACTACGGCGAGTATTCCGGCGGTCCGACCACCGGTGAGACCCAGTTTTACGCCGAGACCATTTTTGACCTGATGACCCGCTACAAAGATCCCCGGGGCAAAATTCTCATTATCGGCGGCGCCATCGCCAACTTTACCGATGTGGCCAAAACCTTCACCGGCATCATCAACGCCCTGGAGAAGTGGGCCGACAAGCTCAAAGAGCACAACACCAAAATCTATGTACGCCGCGGCGGCCCGAACTATGAGAAGGGTCTCAAAGACATCAAAGAGGCGGCTGAGCGCCTGGGCCTGTATATGGAAGTCTACGGTCCCGAGACCCACGTGACCGATATTGTCCGCATGGCACTTGAGAAGTAAGGGAGTAAGAAGATGAGCAACAGACTGTTTACCAAAGATACGCAAGCGATTTTCTGGAATAACAACAAAAGCGCGATTCAGCGTATGCTGGATTATGACTACGTCATTGGACGGGAAAAGCCTTCGGTGGCCGCGATCGTGGCGCCGACCAGCTCCAATAAATTCGAGAAGTTTTTCTACGGTCCCGATGAGATCATGGTGCCGCTCTATCGCAGTACCAAAGAGGCGGTTGCCAACCACGGCAATGCCGATGTTTTGCTTAACTTCGCCTCTTTCCGTACCGCGTATGATGTGACAATGGAGGCGCTGGATCTGGGCGATCAGTTCCGCGTTATCATGGTAACCGCCGAGGGTATTCCCGAAAGACTGGCGCGTAAAATGAACCAGCGTGCCCGCGACAACGGCACACTGATCATCGGCCCCGCCACTGTCGGTGCCATTACGCCGGGTGCTTTCAAAATCGCCAATATCGGCGGTACCATTGAAAACATCATCAACTCCAAACTTCACCGCGCCGGAAGCGCCGGTCTGGTTACCCGTTCCGGCGGTCTTTTTAACGAGTTGTGTAACATTATTTCTCTTAACGCCGACGGGATTGCCGAAGGTGTGGCTATCGGCGGTGACCGCTTTGTCGGATCGGTCTTTATCGACAACCTGCTTAGAATGGAGCAAAACCCCGACGTCAAATATATGATTTTGCTGGGCGAAGTGGGCGGTACCGAAGAGTACAAAGTGATCGAAGCCGTCAAATCGGGTAAGATCAAAAAACCGATCATCGCCTGGTGTATCGGTACCATTGCCAAGCACTTCAGTAGCGGCGTGCAGTTTGGCCACGCGGGTGCCTCCGCCAATGCCGAGCGTGAAACCGCCGAAGCCAAAAACGCCGCCATGCGTGAAGTGGGCATTCATGTTCCTGCCAGCTTCAATGAACTGCCCCAAAAGATCAACGAAGTCTATAACGACTTGCGCAAAAAGGGTGTTATCAGCGAGATCGAAGAGCCCGAAATCCGCACCATTCCCAAAGTTCGCAAGCCCAAAAACTTCATCTGTACCATCAGTGATGACCGCGGTGAAGAGGCCACCTACGCCGGATTCCCCATCAGCTCTGTCGCCACACCCGATACCGGCAAGAGTATCGGCGATGTCGTCAGCCTCCTTTGGTTTAAAAAAGTCTATCCCAAATGGGCGACCGACTTTATCGAAACCGTTATCAAAACCGTTGCCGACCACGGTCCCGCCGTTTCAGGCGCGCATAACGCCAAAGTGACCGCCCGTGCCGGTAAATCGGTTGTCGAGTCGCTGGTAACCGGTCTGCTGACCATCGGACCTCGCTTTGGCGGCGCGATCGACGGTGCGGCCAAATACTTCAAATACGCCAACGACAACGATATGACCCCCGCCGAATTCCTGGCCTATATGAAGAAGCAGGGCATTCCCATTCCGGGTATCGGCCACCGCATCAAATCTTTGCGTAACCCCGACAAGCGTGTCGAGGGCCTGAAAAAATTCGCGGCTGAGCACTTCCCGAGTACTCCGCTTCTTGATTATGCGCTGGAAGTTGAACAACTGACAACCAGCAAAAAAGATAACCTGATCCTCAACGTCGACGGAACCATCGGTATTCTGATGGTCGATATGTGGCGAGCCCTGGGTTACAGTGAGAAAGAGATTGACGAGTTTATCGAAAGCGGTACGCTCAACTCCTTCTTTATTCTTGGTCGTACCATCGGCTTTATCGGCCATATTCTTGATGAAAAACGGTTGGCTATGCCGATGTATCGCCATCCGTTCGATGATATTCTCTACGACGTTCAAAAAGCCGAAGAGATCAAGTAACCTTCATTATTACTCCTTGTGGTATAATCGGTTACAGACCGATTTACCGCAAGGAACTGCCATGATACGCAAAGCATTTACCTTTATTGAGCTGGTTTTTGTTGTTGTCGTTATAGGTATTTTGACCATGCTGGCCATACCGAGAATGCACAGTACAGCAGTGCAGGAAGCGGCTGATCAAATTCTCAGTCATATTCGCTTAACGCAACATTTGGCAATGATCGATAATACCTATGATGTCAATGACGCCAATTGGTACAAAAAGAGATGGCGTATTAGTTTTAGAGACTGCTCCGGTTCGTCAACCGATAAATATTATGTTGTTTACCGGGACTCCAATGCGGGTGGCGCGAGTGCCGCACCGGGAAAAAATGAATCGGCAAAAAATCCGCATAATGGAAAATATCTATATAATAACGGTTCATGCACACCCCAAGATGATGAAGCCAAAGAGGTTCTTATCGGTAGAAAATTTGGCATCAACTCTTTTACAAACAGCGGCGGTTGTCAAAACCAATATATCGCTTTTGACGCTTTAGGCCGACCTTTTTCCAATACGTACGGCAGTAATCCTGTTGACGGCATTATGAAAAGTGACTGTAACCTGACTTTTTCCGGAAATTACGGCTCTTTTACGATTACCATCTCCAAAGAGACCGGTTATACATATATTGCGGCATTGAACGATTAATTCCCAAAAAAACATCAAAATTCTCTCCGACCCCTTGACAAGCGGGGTGGTACCTGCTATAATTCCCGTCCACAAACGACGAGACCTT
>JAMOMS010000247.1 GCA_027067015.1 Campylobacterales bacterium
CTTCGTAATACCACAGATCGCGTTTTTGGTCGGTGCGTCGAAAGAAGAAGTGCCCCTTTTTGGCGCGCCAAAGTGTCAGAAGCGTTTTGATGGTCCGGGTGGCGTTGGCGTTTTTGTCAAGTACGTTCGATTCGATTAGCGTTTCGTTGAGCGCGCGGATCGTAACAGACCCGACGGGTGCGCTTAAAAAGCGTTGAAGCAGGGCCTTTTCGACGGTTTGAATCGTTTGAAGCCGTTTGAAGGCGTCGGGCCGAATGGTAAGCGTCATCTCTTTGGCGTCGCTTAAAATACCGTACTCTTTAAGCTCTAAAATCGCTTTGCCGATCCGTTCTCTCGGCATATTCAGCGTCAAGACCGCTTCGTCGATCTGAAAGGCCGAGGGTTTGCCCCGACCCAGCAGTGCGGCAAGGACCCTGGTAAGTTCGTCGTGTCGTTCGGGCGATAGGGTGCCGTTTTGTTTGAGGGTTTCTAGTTTCTCAAAGGCGTCTTTGGCCACGGCGTCGGCAAAGTAGCGCACCTTGTTGCGTTTACGCGCCAGATACCCTTCGCGCTCCAGCTCCAGCAGGGCGGTTTTGACCTTGATCTCCCAGTTTTGGTCTTCTCCTTCGGTATCCCACCCCGCCGCTTCGGCGATCTCTCGGGCCGTTAGAAGGACCTTGTCGCCCTTTTGCTTTTTGAGCACCCGAAAGACGGCGTTGACTTCGTCGGCGTTGAGCTTGGTGCGATTGAGCTGGGCGAAGTGTTTATCCAGGTCCTTTTCGTCGAAAAGTATGGGACAAAGCGCCTCCAGGCTCTTGTCCCGCGCGCCGCGGCCCGCTTCCTGAGCGTAGTTTTCCAGAGAGTTGGAGATTTCGTAGTGGATGACGGTATGGATGTCGGGCTTATCGACACCCATACCGAAAGCGGTGGTAGCGACGATGACGTCGATCGATCCATCTAGATAGCCTTGCAAAATTTCGGCCTTTTGCTCGCTTTCGAGCTTGGCGTGAAAGCCAGCGACCCGACGGGGCGCGACGTCGGCGGCAAGTTTTTCGGCGATCTCGTCGCACTTGCGGGTGGAAGAGGGGATATAGATGAGGGCGGGGCCTTGGCGGGAGTTTAGGATCTCAAGCAGTTTGAGATACTTCTCTTCCTCTTTATCGACCGCGTGGGCCGTGTAGGTGAGGTTGGTGCGCTCCGGGCGGGCCAGGTAGCGGGCCATGGTCAGACCCAGCCGCTCGCCGAAGTAGCGGGCGATGTCTTCGATGACGTCGGGTTTGGCGGTAGCGGTAAAGCAGGAGACGGGTAGGTGATCTTGCCAAGGTTGGGCTTTCAGAAGATCGGCGATAAATTCGGCGATAAAGAAGTAATCATGACGAAAATCGTGACCCCATGTGGAGAGGCAGTGGGCTTCGTCGATGACGAAACGGTCGATCAAACGGTTTTTAAGTAGCTTAAAGATCGTCTCGGAACGCAAACTCTCGGGTGCAAGATAGAGGATGTCCGCCTCGCCGTTGATGACCTTTTCGATGGCGTCGCTTCGCTCCAGGGCGTTTTGGAAACCGCTGATGGCTACGGCGCTGAAGTTGGCCACTTGGCGATTGAAACTTTCGATCTGATCGCGCATGAGCGCTTGAAGCGGGGAGATGACCACCGTGAGCGCTTTGGTGCGTTTTGCGCGATAGAGCGCGGGAAGCCAAAAGCTGAAAGTTTTGCCCCCGCCGGTGGGCAGTACCGCGATAAAGGACTCTTCTTGCAAAGCCGCTTCGACGATTTCGCGCTGGGAGAGGGTGGGGCTTTCGCCAAGCGCGGGATCAAGACGCGGAAACTCCCTAAAGGCGGCAAATCCGAAAGTTTGGGCGCTAAACTCCGTCAAGTTTTCCGGCTCTTTGGGGAGGGTTAGCTGTTTGTGCAAAGCGACGATTTGGGGGTATTCGTGCAAGATTCTGGGGGGATGGGCTTTGATTTCGATGGTGGGGGTCATAAGCGCGACGATATAGGCCAGCGCCACGGGCTCTTTGGTGATAGCCTCTTTGAGGGCCGACTCGTCGTTGATGAGGTCTTCGTAGAGTCGTATGAGAATCTTTTGTAAAAGCCTAGGTTGAAGCGCTTCGGGTTTTTGGGGCAAAAGGTCGTAAAACCCGGCGAACTTCTTTTCGTGTCGGGTAAGGGTGTAGAGGCTGTTTTGCAGATGGATCGGGAGCGATAGGAACTTTTCAAAAGAGTTTTCAAGCAGGGTGCGGGTGAGCAGGGCGTCTTTGAGGGGGTTGTTTTTAAAGTCGTCTTCGCTTTTATAGGCTTTGGGGAGTTTGTGGAAGGTCTTTTCGCTAAAAAAGAGGGTGGAAATAGCCAGCGTGTCGATGCGAGTCAGGTCGTCCAACAGCGGCGCCAGGGAGCTTTGCGTCAGATAGCGATCGTCAAAGTCGATCAGGTTGTGGCCGCATAAAAATCGCAGATTCGCCGACTGCTTCTTAATAAACGCCCCGGCCTCTTGGAGCGAATCGGTCCGTAACGTATGGTCGCCGACAACCAGCCCGATTTCACCGATGCGTCCTTTGGCGGTGACTTCCAGATCGATAAAGAGTATCTCGTCCCACTCGCTTTTCATAAAAAGATTTTACCATCTTAGATACTCCACCGCTTTCTGACAATGGCTTCGATGTACCATTTGCCTTCATACTCATCCAAAACGGCTATGAAGCGTACCATGCCCTGGGGCAGTCCCTCGGCGGTATCCCAGACAATCTCCACCGCTTTGCCTACGCGGTTGGGGTAGTCGGCCCGGTCGTTTGTCTCTTGTAGATTGACAGCCTCCTTTAGGGGCGGGAAGCGACGGAAAAAGTCCCTGACACCAAGGGGAGCGGGGGATTCTTCTTTGCCTCCTTCGTAGCGGGGCAGAACGGGGCGGTTGTTTTTAAGCGCCTTGGCAAAAGCCTCCGGCATGAAGTGGCGAAACGGGCCGCCAAAAGATGGCCAATCGGTCAAAATCACCCCCTCTTTGGGGTGGATGAAACGGGCGGCTTGATCGTACTTTTTGGCTTTTAACGCCATCCAGAAAGCGGCCACCCGGCCTTCGGGGCTTTCGGGGGAGAGTAGATAGGTATCAATATTGCAGTAGCCATCGCCCCCCTCTTCCATGGCTTCAAAGCGGTTGACTGCCAGGAGCCTGTCGCGGGGGTAGTGTTTGGTTTTGGAGGGCAGGTAACGGTGGCCGATCTCAAAAACATCTTCAATCACCTCACACCCTTCAGGCGTACAGCCGAGGCTGAAGTCACAACCGGCTTCGTTGTCGATCAGCACATACCACCCCCCGTTGGTGCATGCCATATCGTCGGCCCTGGCCCAGCCTTGCCGGACATTTAGAATGGATTCGGTCGGTACATAGGTATCCAGCGCCGAGACTTCGCACCACAGGGCACTCTCATGACGCCGGCATCGGTGGATTTTGAGCGCAACCTCCTCTTCGGGAAGGGTTTTGGCTATGACGGGGGCGCGGCTATGCGGGCTTTTGTGAATGGCAAGGGGCTTCTTGGCATAAGCGAGCAGGGCCTTGTCGCACGGCAGGGTGCCGCCAACAAGCCATAGTGCTGAAAAAAGAAGAAAAAAGAGCGCTTTCATAACGCCTATTTTAAGGGAAAAAGTGGGCAAAAAAGGGGCACTACGCCTTTTTCACAAACTCCTGTTTGAGTTTAATGGCGCCGATGCCCGGGACTTTGCAGTCGATGTTGTGGCCGTCACTGCCTTCAACAAGGCGGATGTTCTTGATTTTGGTGCCGGCTTTGATGGCGCTTGAGGCCCCTTTGACCTTGAGGTCTTTGATGACGGTGACGCTGTCGCCGTCATTTAGCACGTTGCCGTGGGCGTCTTTGACCACCAATCCCTCCTCTTGGGCGGGCGCGGTGGCGGGGTTCCACTCATGGGCGCACTCGGGGCAGACCAGCAGGTCGCCGTCTTCATAGGTATAGGGGCTGTTGCACTGGGGGCAGGGGGGAAGGGTTTGTTCCATTTTGAGGTCCTTTTTTTCACGCCATTATAACGCATCCTTTTTTTCAAACATCAACGAGATGGAATTGACGCAGTGGCGGGTCTGTTTGGGGGTGAAGTCTTCGCCCCTGAAAACATGGCCCAGATGGCCGCCGCATTTGGCGCAGACAATCTCGACGCGCCGGCCGTCGGCATCAGGAAGCTCGTTGACAGCACCCGGCAGCGCTTCGTCAAAGCTCGGCCAGCCGGTGCCGCTGTCAAACTTGGCGTCTGAGGAAAAGAGCGGCGCGCCGCATTGGCGGCAGTAGTAGATGCCCTTTTCTTTATGGTCCCAATACGCGCCGCTAAAGGGGGCTTCGGTGCCTTTGTCGACTATGACGGCCTTTTCTCTGGGGGTTAACGGTTTGGGTTGCATGGTGCTCCTTTCTTTATAGGTCGGTTGTGGCAAAGGGGGTGTTTTCTGCTCAAATTTTGGCAGTTTGACACCCGTGCTGTGGTCGGGGCAGTAGCCGTAGGGATGCTTTTTGAGGTAGTGCTGGTGATAGCTTTCGGCTGTATAAAAGTGCTTTAGCGGCAAAACCTCGGTGACGATGGGGCCGTAGCCCGCCTCTTTCAGGGCCTTTTGGTAGGCCTCTTTGGTGGCCAGCGCCGCCCTTTTTTGTTTGGGCGTGGTGTAAAAAATGGCGCTTCGGTAGTTGTTGCCCACGTCGTTGCCCTGCCGGTTGAGCTGGGTGGGGTCGTGGCTCTCCCAGAAAACCTTCAGCAGTTTGTAAATGTCGGTGCGCCTATCGTCATACACCACCTTCACCGCCTCGGTGTAGTTAACCACCCCCGGCGGGGTGTGGCGGCGGTAGCGGAGTACCTTTTTATAGGTGGGGTCGGGGTAGTTGCCCCCGGCGTAGCCCGCGACGGTTCGCAAAACACCCGGCAGGGCGTCAAAGCGCTTTTGCACTCCCCAAAAGCACCCTTCGGCAAAGACAATGGTTTGAGGCTCAGCCCACAGGGCGCTTCCCAACCAGAGCAGAAGCAAAAGCCTTCTCACGCCCTATCCTCCGGCAATACCCAATCACAGCGAATGAAGTGGCAGGTGTAGCCGCCCGGGTTACGTTGCAGGTAGTCCTGGTGCTCGGGTTCGGCTTCCCAAAAAGCCCCGGCCGGGGTGACTTTGGTCACAATGGGCCCGGGCCAGACGCCGCTTTGGTTCATACGCGCAATCAGCGCTTCGGCCGTGCGTTTTTGGGCCTCGGAGGTATAAAAGATCTCCGAGCGGTAGGAGCGTCCGATGTCGTTGCCCTGACGATCGGGCGTGGTGGGATCGTGAATCTGGAAAAAGAACTTCAGCAAAGCTTCGTAGCTGAGTTTTTCGGGGTCGAAAATCACCTCCACCGCTTCGGCGTGGTCGCCGTGGCGGCGGTAGGTGGCGTTGGGGCACGCCTCGTCGCCGGTATAGCCCACACGGGTCGAGATGACACCGGGAAGGTGGCGCAAGAGCTCCTGCAACCCCCAAAAACATCCGCCCGCCAGTACGGCGCGTTCCTGTCTCATGGCGATTCCTTCTGAGTTTTAGGCGATTGTGGTATAACTCAACTGACAGTTTTGTAAAAGAAAAAGGCTAGCCCCCGGGGTTTAGGGGGCTTTGCGGAAAGTTGTGTCGCCAAGTCTTAGGGTGTCGCCGCCCAAGGAGACGGTGTAGGTGTCACTGGGAAAACACTCGCCCATGCCGGCGGCGTAGAGGCTCTTTTTGGCCGGGTCGTAGTACCAGAAAACCAGGCTTTCGGTGGTGACTTCGCCGCCGTTTTGTACCTGTTTGCACGCCATCTCGTCGGGCGCTTTGAAGGCAAGGGTGGTGACGCCGTTTTGGGTTTTGTGCCTCCACCGGGTGCCGATCAGTCCGCTTTGGCGGTTGGCCTGCTCTGCCTTTTGGGGATCGAGTCGCCTAAAATACAGGGTCTCTTCGCCGTTTTCGCCCCGGTGGGTGACGGTGGCGGCCCGGGGGGAGAGAGCGACGATGTTTAACACATAGGCGACGGTGCCGTCGGGCCGGATCAGCTCAAAGCGCTTTTGGGCTTCGTTGTGGCGCCAGGTAACGGGCAGGATTTGGCCAAGAAATTTGATTTTGCCCTCTTTAAAACAGGTGGCGACAAAAGCGAAAGGCTCTTTTTTGCCCTTTTTGACGGCGTAGTCGCCAAGATAAAGGCCGCTAAGATCTGCACCTACAAGGGCGACGCAGAGCCAAAGAAGAAAGATGGCCGATTTCATGAGAGGCTCCTTTTTTTGAAAGTAACCGATTTTAAAATAGAAATTGGGCAAAAAGATGGCAAAATGAAAAAAAGTGAAAAAGGAAGTGACCATGATACGCAAAACGGCATGGGTTTTGGCGGCTTTGGCGGCTTTGGGTGTGGCCTCACACGCCTGCACCAGGGTCTTGCATGTGACGCAGGACGGCAAATATGTGCTCACCGGGCGCAGTATGGACTGGTATGTGCGCTACCCCACCTCTTTTTGGAAGTTTCCCCGGGGCATGACGCGAAGCGGTTTGACAAAGCAAAATCCCCTCACATGGGTCTCAAAGTACGGCAGTGTGGCCGTGGTGCAGACGGCCGACGGCCAGAGCGCCACGGCTGATGGCATGAACGAAAAGGGGCTGGTAGCCAACCTTTTGTACCTGAGCGAAACGGAGTATCCCAAGCGTGATTCCAACATCAAGGGGCTGGCCTCTTCAGTCTATCTGCAATACCTGCTGGACAACTTCGCCACGGTCGCCGAGGCGGTCAAAGCGATTGAGAAGGGCGATTTTCAGATTGTCCCCGTGCCCATTCCCAACA